>CAZJQY010000205.1:0-2974 GCA_964548095.1 uncultured archaeon | reverse complement strand
AGCGTGGGGGACCGACTCCCAGAAGCTTAAGGGCACCTCACCGAAACCCCTCACCCGGGCGCGGGGATAATCCTCCCGTATGAGACGCTCTAGGGGGGCCTGCGTTGTGGTGTAGGGGAGCGTAACATCCATGTCCCAGAAAGCTTTTCCTTGTTTGTCCAAAAAAATCGGCCGGATGACGGGCGTGATCCTCCCGTCGCCGTCTCTTATGGAGGGGTCGGAGTCGACAATCAACCCCATACGCTCGACGTCGCCCTCAGACAAGCCGAGTCTCCTGCGGGCCTGCGCGACGGCCGGCGCATACATGAGGTACCTTGACACCCCCATTGAGACCTCATAACGTTCGACCTTCCCTTTGATGCGCATTTCGCTCGGCTCCTTCATGGCGATGCAGCGCATGCTATTCCAGTGGGTGAGCGGGAACCTCGATGCCTCATGCCCCATCTCATTGTCTATCTCATTGACGTTTACGACGTTGCCGTCTAAGTCCCGTGCGATGAACCACCTGCCAGCATACTCGGCGACGAACATCCGGTTTCCGAACCGGGGGCCGCCAAGCGTCCGGTCCTTGGGCGTCGTCCCCTCGCTCCTCACGCTCCGAAACTGGTAGTTGCCCCGCTCATTCGACAAACCCAGAACCTGGCCCGCCACAATGAGAAGCCGCCCCATCTTCGGGAACCGCTCGCCCGAAGCGAACCTTCCCGCAAAATGCTCTACGTCAAGCCTCGCCTGCTCCTCAGCGCTGAATGAGCCGTAGACGTCCCGCATGAACCGTTCTCCCTCGCTAATACGCTGCTCCATCATCCGCTCGGACACAGTAAGACTCGGCGTCCGCATCACGCCGTCGTCAAGGGAGAAGAAGAGGGGATCCTCGCCGGCCCTAAGTATCGACAAGACGGGTCTCCCGTAGCAGTCGGGACCAAGCTTCACCCTGTCTTTATCGACCGCCACTGCGCCGACATCGTCCGCAACCCGCACCTCGATGCGGAGCATGTCTTGAGGGTATTCTTCGGTGAACCTGTCAACGACAAAGCCGTATGGCCTTTCGCTTTCTACTTCGTCCCTGTGCTCCACTCGCCTGCTGTCTCTGTACTCGACCGTCATTTTTCCGCCGTCTGCTATGAATGTTGCCGCCCCCGGGCGCGCGTCCTTCCTGAAGTGGACGGGAACGCCGAACGTCCTGAGCGTTCCGGTTGGACCTAACCTTTTTGTGACTTCTCCCTTCGCTATGCAGACTGCAGGGGGCGAAAGCTCCCCTGACGCGAGGTCTCCGAGCAGCCCCCACATTGCGCGTCTGGCTAGAACCTCATCGTGTCTTGCAGAGAAGCCTGCTTGGGATAGGATGGCGTCAACTACCGGCTTCCGTTCTGTTGTGGAGCGGAACCTCTTGAAGTGGCCGATTGGCTGAAGCCTTAAGTCTATGTTTTCGCCGGCGTCTCCCTCCTTTAAGGCGCAGAGTATGCTGCGTCCGGCGGAAACAATCTCTTCGCCTTGCACTTCAGGCGGAAGCGAGGCTATGCTTCGGACGAGATTGTCTGCCGTAACGACACCTTCCGGGCCGATGACCTCCCTGACTGAAGGCTCCTCCCCTAGCTCCGAGATTCTGTCTTCCGGGAGGGATACGTCGACGCGTATCGCAGCCCCAGGCTTCCTCGACGGTGAGAGGGACACGACCGCGTCTTTCCTGTTGAGCAGGACCACACGCCGGAGTTTCGTCATAGCTTTAGTTACTGGTTTTTTACGACTAAATGCTAAATTAGTTGGATGGACAGTCGACTCCTCAAGGTTGCAGTGGAGGCGTCCGAAGATGCCGGCAGGCTCCTCAAAAAAAGCTTCAGGAGAGAGACGCAGGTAAAGTACAAGACTGAGCGCGAGCTTGTCTCGGACGCAGACTTGAAGAGTGAGGATATCATACTGTCTCGGATTAGGAGGGAGTTTCCGGAGCACGCCGTATACTCTGAGGAGGCCGGCTCGGACGGGAGGAAAAGCAGGTTCGAGTGGGTTGTCGACCCCTTGGATGGGACACACAACTTCCTTTACGGCATGCCCTTGTATGGGGTGGCTGTCGCCGTGCTTGAGGATGATGAGCCGGTTGCCTCGGCCATACGCCTCCCGGAATTCAACGAGACTTACACTGCAACGAAAGGCGGCGGCGCGTACGTGAACGGGAAACCCATCCACGTCTCATCACGAACGATACGGGAGAGCATGCTCCTCTTCGAATGCCAGCTGCACAGGGGAACCGAGGAAAAGCTTCGGATGCTCGGAAACCTGTCTTCCCGGGGGTTCTCTGTGAGGATTCTCGGAGTGGCGACCGTAGCCTTCGCATGGCTTGCGAGAGGCCTCGCCGACTTCTACGAGATAGCGGATGCGAAATTGTGCGACGTCGCCGCAGGAGCCCTCCTCGTCTCGGAGGCGGGCGGCATGGTAACTGATTTTTATGGCAGACCGTGGAATAAGTATTCCAAAAATGTCGCCGCCTCAAACGGCGTCATCCATGAAAGCGTGATTGAGAGGCTAAAGTGAGGAAAGTCATCCTGGTTATACGGGACGGGTGGGGATACAATCCCCGAGAAACGGAGAACGCCATATTCGCGGCTAAAAAGCCGAACACAGACAAGCTCATGAGAGACTACCCCAAGACGCTGCTCAAGTCCTCAGGCAGGGCGGTCGGACTCGCCGACGGCTACCAGGGAAACTCCGAGGTCGGGCACCTGACCATCGGCTCAGGCAGGATAGTCTTCCAGCCGATGGAGCGGATTAACGCGGCCATCGAAGACGGCGGATTCTATGAAAACAAGGCGTTCCTCACGGCAATCGACAACTGCAGGAAGAACAAGACAAGCCTCCACCTCATCGGCCTGCTGCAGTCTGAGGGCGTGCACTCCCACGAAAACCACCTGTTCGCCCTCTTAGAGCTGTGCAGGAGGAAGAGCCTGAAGGACGTCTGGGTTCACGTCGTAACCGACGGGAG
>CAZJQY010000204.1:0-2995 GCA_964548095.1 uncultured archaeon | reverse complement strand
AAACCGTCTAAAAAGTTTCGCCCTCAACTATAAAAAGAGGTGATTCGCGTGAAGACAACGTATGTTTTGGTTGGAGTCCTGGTAGCAGCACTCCTAGTCGGAGCTTATGCTACGGCAGCCGGCTTCGGGAGGGGGCGGATGAGGGAGGAAGCAAAGGGGGGGATGAAGCAGTGGCGGATTGGGAATGAGTCAGCCTACAATGGAAGCTGCCCCGGGCCGACAGGAGTCCGCGCTTGGCGGGCTGGTAATGAGTCAGCCTACAATGGAAGCTGCCTTGGGCCGGCAGGAGGAGGCTTTGGGGCGGGCGTTGGCGGCGGACGGCTGAGAGACTACGTCAACAAAAGCGACGTCTTGAGCGGATGCGCGTGCGCGCTCACCGTGAACGAGAGCGTTGATGCGGGCTACACGGCCAACTGCGCGTGTAGGCTGCGAGCCAACGCGACCGTAACGCTTGAGGAAGGCGGCAGGCTCGACGGAAACATAGTTTCGGCCGGCGAAGGCGGATTCAAGAAAGCGGGGATAACGCTTGCTCGGGGAGTGCGACGACAGATGGGAGGTTAGATTCCCCCCATTTTTTTCCTTGAAATACGGAGTATATAAGATGACCTATACGCAGCTCATATTAAGCCCGGGTATGAGGCACGCTCCCGGGATATGGGGCTTCGGCATCCTCCACGGCCTCATAGCCAACACCATCGTCATCATCGCCCTCGCCATAATCCTCTACTGGCTGCTCAAAGGCAGCAGGAAGAGGCCTGAAACAGCCAACGACGCGCTGAAGATGCGCCTCGCCCGCGGGGAGATTGATGAGGATGAGTACAGGCGGGTAAAGAAACTGCTCGAGGAATGACATGGAGGTCTCGGAGAAGAAGCTCGCGGTCGCCATAGGGCTCGTCTTCCTCCTGGGGATGCTATTCACCTTCATAAACGGCGTCTACACCGAGGAGACTGGAACCCAGCTCCCTCTCACCGCATACCTGCTCGCCGCCACCTCGATGGCGGTTGGAGCAGCCATCGTCATCCTGTTCGAGTCAAGGATTAGAAAACGCCAGGCACTCTCAGTACTTAAGGCGCTTCCTCCCGACGAACAGAAGGTTATGGAAGTGCTAGTGCGGGAGCGCCGCATAGAGCAGGCTTACATCAGCGCCGAGACGGGCTTATCCCGGCTTAAGGTAAGCAGGGCGCTCGACCGCCTCGAGCGCAGGGGCGTTGTCAAGCGCAAGCCCTTGGGTAACACCAACCTCGTCTCGCTCGAGCTCTGAGGGTTAAGCGCAGTATTCGTTGATTGATTTGACGTCGAACCGCTTCTCTTTGAGGGCTTTGAGCGCCGAGACCGTAGCCTTCGCCCCGGTTATCGTCGTCATGTAGGGGATGTCGTAGGCGACTGCGTTCTGGCGGATGAGGCGTCCGTCGCGCCTCACCTCCCGCCCGAGGCTTCCTGTGTTGATGATGAGCTGCACCTTGCGCTCGTGAATCAGGTCGACGATGTTCGGTGAGCCTTCAGTCACCTTGAGCACCCGCTCGGATGCCACTCCCTCTTTGAGGAGTTGCGTGTGTGTGCCGAGCGTTGCGTTTATCTTGAATCCGAGGTTTGCGAAGTCCCGTGCGATGGGGACGATTTTTTCCTTGTCTTTGTCGTCGACTGAGATGAAGATTGTGCCGGACGTTGGCAGGGTCATGTCGGCGCCCAGAAGCGCCTTGTAGTAGGCGAGGCCGAAGTTTACGTCGACTCCCATCGACTCGCCGGTCGAGCGCATTTCCGGCCCGAGCACGGGGTCGATGCGGAGCTTGTCGAAGGGGAGGACGACTTCCTTGACGGACACGTGGGGGAGTTTTTTCTGTTGGTCGTATTTGGAAACGACGTCCGCAAGTTTTGCGCCCATGCAGACTTTCGCAGCGATTTTCGCGAGCGGGACTCCCGTCGCCTTGGAGACGAATGGGACGGTCCTAGATGAGCGGGGGTTTGCCTCGAGCACGTAGACGACGCCGTCTTTGATGGCGTACTGGATGTTGATGAGGCCTACGGTATGGAGCTCTTTGGCAAGCTTGTGTGTGTAGTCTGTGATGGTGTCCTTGATTTTTTGGGGCAGCGTCTGGGGGGGAATCACGCAGGCCGAGTCTCCGGAGTGTATCCCCGCCTCCTCGATGTGCTCCATGATGCTGCCGATGTAGGTGTCTGCGCCGTCTGAGACTGCGTCGACGTCCACTTCGATTGCGTCCTCGAGGAACTTGTCCAAAAGAATCTGTTGGTTTGGGGAGACATCCATCGCCTCGTCCACGAACTCCCGCAAATCCTCCTCAGAGGATATGATGCGCATGGCCCGGCCGCCTAAGACGTAGCTCGGGCGAACGAGGATGGGGTAGCCGAGCTTTCGGGCGCGCTCGATTGCTTCGGTGAAGGAGTGGGCTGTGTCCCATTTGGGGGACGGTATGCCGATCTTTCTGAGGGCTTCGCCGAACCGTCCCCGGTCTTCGGCGCGGTCGATGTTGTCTGGGGAGGTCCCTAGTATCCTGACTCCTGCCTTGTGGAGGCTTTCGGTGAGGTTGATGGCCGTCTGGCCGCCGAACTGAACCATCACGCCCGCAAGGTTCTTGCTCTCGTTCTCGACGACTGCGAGCACGTCCTCGAGCGTAATGGGCTCGAAGTACAGCTTGTCGGAGGTGTCGAAGTCCGTCGATACGGTCTCAGGGTTGTTGTTGATGATGATGGTCTCGTAGCCCATCTCCCGCAGGGCGGTTATCGCGTGGACCGTGCAGTAGTCGAACTCGATTCCCTGGCCGATGCGGATGGGGCCTGAGCCGAGGATGATGACCTTCTTCGCATCCGAGGTCCGGCTGTCGCTCTCGCTCTCGTAGCTTGAGTAGTAGTAGGGGGTCTTCGCCTCGAACTCGGCAGCACAGGTGTCGACCATCTTGTATACTGGGGACAGCTTATGCTTCTTCCTCGCCTCCCGCACCTCATCCTCCGAGGAGCCGGATAGCTCGGCAATCTGCT
>CAZJQY010000203.1:0-3015 GCA_964548095.1 uncultured archaeon | reverse complement strand
ATGATGAAGTCCTCCTTCATTTCAAACTCCTCCAAGTTTTTCCTTCACTACCGCAAATGCCTGTGTTTTATCAGGCACGTCTTCATCCTCAAAGCCTTTGCGCCTTCGATGTCTTTTTCCGGCCAGTCGCCGACCATCAGGCATTCTTCCGGCTTGAATAACTCCAGATTGGTCTTTTCTGGGGTATCGTCATGGGAACTGTGGACCCTGTATCCCTGAGACTTGTACTCTTCCACAAGTTTCAGTCTTACTTCCTTATGCCAACCACTGTCTAAAGCCACCTAACCACCACCTGACCCGATTATGATTCTTACTGAATTGGTTCTATTGCATAAATAAACTCGTGTTACATAGAGAATGAGTTAGTATGCCTATTCCTTGTCTCGTTTGCGGTGGTGAGGTTAAGCTTGCGGAATACCTAGAAAGAATGTGCAGCCTATGCAACAAGAAAGAGAAAAACGAGTTGGTCTGCTGCAAAGGACACTACGTATGCTACGAATGCCACAGCGGCTGGACGCTGAAAGACACACCCTTTGTCAGCCCACTGCCGAAAATACCTAAAGCAAAGTAGATTCTAGCGTCCTTGTTTTCCAAGAGAATCTTGTTCCCGCTAATCTCGTCAGCGCCGCCATAGAAGGTGATGGAAGTCATCTTGTTTTTTGTTTTTCCAGCAGCCATTTCCATAGTGGCGTGTATTTTATTTTTCCTTCTTTTTTTTCTGTGTCTTTTGTGATGACTAGCAGTTCTTTTGTTTTCGGGAACTTTCCTTTGAATTCCAGCAGAGATTTTGCTTCTCTTTCTTCGACGTCGTCTGTGTGGGAGACGTTCACGGCAGTAAGCGTCTGGTTCCTGTTTTTCACTATGAAGTCGACTTCGCCTTTGCCCTTAAAGTAGTAGACGTCGCAGCCTCTCCTCCGCATCTCCAAAAACACGAGGTTTTCAGCCAGCTTCCCCTCGTCCTCGGAAAACCTGAAGCTTACGGCATTCCTCAGGCCGTTGTCTATGCAGTACACTTTGGAGGGGTTGGTCTTCTGCTCTTTGATGGAGTATGAGAAGTGATCTACCGTGGAGAAGAGGAATGCTTCCTTGTAGTAAGCCAGATAATCCTTTATTGACTCATATGACAGGCCGAGGGAGTTTCTGAGGTTTCTCAGCGATACGAGACTTGTGAAGTTTGTTGTCAGATACAGGGCGAGGTCTTTTGTTTTCTGGCTGTTCAAGTTGTGGCGGTCTATTATGTCTTTGTAGAGTATGTCGTCGAAGTATTGGGACAGCACTCTCACCTTAAATTCCTTCTCCTTGAAGAACACGTCCGGGAATCCCCCCAACTCAAGATACTCCTTAAGCGCCTTCAGGACAGCATGCTTGCTTTTATCGAGGATTATGTTTTTCCCCACCTTGTCTCCGTTTACGTGAATGTCCCTAAAGTCTAGGAACTCCCTGAAGCTTAGGGGGAAAACCTCGAAGGTGAGGTTTCTGCCCGTGAGAAGCGTTGAATACTCTCTCTTAAGCAGGTAAGAACATGACCCGGATATGATGAACTTGCAGTCTGCGCCTAAGTCGTAGTGTCTCCGTATCCAAGACTCCCACCCGACTCTCCTGTGGACTTCATCAAGGAAGACGAAGGCTTTTCTGTCAGGGTTTAAGCTGCTCCTGTATGTATTGTAGATGTCGTCCAGCGAGTCTTTAGCCAGCCGGCTGTCCTCAAGATTCACGAAAAGAATTTGTTCTGCGTCCACACCCATCTTAAGGAGCTCATCAACCATCTGGTACATGAGGGTGCTTTTACCCGACCTTCTTACGCCGGTTATGACTGTGACCTCGCGTATGGACGCTGACTCGACGAGCATGTTGTATTCGCTTCTCGGCCTTCCTTTCAACCACTCAGGCACCTTCGCGTCCTGCCACCACGGGTTTGCCTCAACAAGTTTTCTGATGTCCATGCTACACTATAATGTAACTATAAGCTTAAAAAGGCTACGGAAAAACGTAGCCTTAAAGTCAACCCTGCCGCCGCCAATCTCGCCAGCATCGCCGTAGAAGGTGAGGGAAGTCATCTAAGTATTTTCGTGAATTCGAGGCTTAGGTTTATTGAGGAGGCGGAGTACGTGAGGCCTCCGACTGAGATGAGGTCTACGTCTAATCGTCCGTAGTCTCGGATGTTGTCGAGGTTCACTCCCCCGGAAACCTCAATGCAGACTTTGTTTCTGAGTTTTTTTTCGTTGAGGGCCTTCATGACCTTGCTCGCTTCTTTGGGGCTCATGTTGTCGAGCATGACTACGTCTGCCCCGCAGGATGCCGCCTTGAGCGCGTCCTTGAGTGTCGTGACCTCGATTTCGATGGGTATCTTGCGTCCCTCGTTTCTTGCCGCCCCCAAAGCCTTCTTCACCCCCCCGAAGACCCGCAGGTGGTTATCTTTTATGAGCACCATGTCTGAGAGGTTCATCCGGTGGGGTACGCCGCCGCCGACGCACACCGCCCTCTTCTCGAAGTAGCGGAAAAGCGGCGTAGTCTTCCTGGTTGCGGAGACCTTCGCCTTAGAGCCGACAGACTTCAAGGCTTCGACGTACTTTCTCGTGAGCGTCGTAATCCCGCTCATCCGGGACAAAACGTTCAGGGAAGTCCGCTCAACCTCGAGGATGCTCCGCGAGTCGCCTTGAAGACTTAAGGCCACCTCCCCCTTCCTAACGAACTCCCCTTCCTTCTTCCGCGGCTTGCAGGGGACGCCCAACATGCGGTAGAGGATGAGGAGCTCGGCAATCCCCGAGACGTACCCAGCCTCCTTGAACACGATTTCGGCCTTAACCCTCCGCTTGGGCGTGAAGGCCGATGTGACGTCCATGATGCTTTTGTCCTCCTCGAGCATGCGCCTGAAGAAGGCCATCAGGTAGTCTTCGTTCGCCTTCACGTAAGTCCGAGTGAATGCTGGAATCTTTTTCATCTTTTTTTTACCTTGTAGATACTATAATCTGAGGATGAGGAAAAAAGTCGAAGGAAAAGCCTGGCGGTTCGGCG
>CAZJQY010000202.1:0-3064 GCA_964548095.1 uncultured archaeon | reverse complement strand
AATGAAAAGCCGCCTCATCGCGTCGACGTGAGCTGGGTTGTTGAGGTAACGGAGGCCGTACTCCCGCGCACAATCCGACATCCGCTTGCGGGCTCCCGCATCCATGGCGGCGAAATCCCGCAGCGCAGACCTGAAACGCTCCACATCGTCGGCTGGAAAGGCGTAGCCTGCTCCCCGGTCTCTTACGTCACGCCACGGCGTCTTTTCGCCGATGAGTACGGGGCATCCTGAGATGAGCGCCTCAAAGATTACGTGGCCGAAGTTTTCGTTGAGGGTTGGCAGAAAGAGGACGTCGTAGCGCTTAAGCGTCGGCGCAACCGTTTCCCGGCCGAGGATTCCGCGGTAGGATGCCTTGATGTTTGGCGGAAGCTTTCTTATGAGTTTCTGGCATTCCTGCCAGTACTTTTCGTCTTCCAGGGGGCCGTAGATGTCGAAGACGACGTTTTCATGTAGGCCGCTTAGTGTGAGAAGCGCGCCGGACAGGTTCTTCTTCCGCGAAATCCTCGAGAGGAATACGACCTTAAGCGGTCCGCCCGTGCTTTTATTTGGGGTATGGTCTGGGAGGGCTTCGTTGGTGACGATATTCGGGCAGACGTGCACTACGGCGTCTGGGAAGATGAGGGATATGTCATTCTTCTCCCAGACATTTGACGCCTGCCAGACAACTCCCGAATAAAGCCTTAAAATCTTCGCCATAGTCAGGTAGACTCGCTTTTTCGCGTGTTTTATCGAAAGCGCTTCTTCTGCGAGTTCCCCTCTGGGGACGACAATTACCGGCCTCCGTTTTATAAGCCCCAGCCGACGCAGGAGCAGTATCTTTAGGGTAAAGTTTACGGCGAAAAAACTGGTTAAGTAGATGACATCGTGCTCGGTGTCACGTATCACACGGGCGAAGCGAAGCAGTGAGAGAAGACCCGGGGACAAGTAGAAGACATCTGCCTTCCCCACCTTCTGCCAGGAGTCAGGTTTGACGTTAGGGTAGGGTTTCTCTTTCCGGGGATATCGGTCAGGAGTGATAATCTTGAACTGGAACTCGTCGCCGAAGGAGGAGACGATTGCCGCCGTACTGCTCACAGGACCGCCTGCCTTGAATCCCGGAAGGTAATAGGGAATAGGCGCCAGAATCTTCATGGTATCTTCTATTACGTTTGAATATATTTAACGCTTAAGTTAAATTCTATTAATCCTATCGGTAACAGAAGATGAAGAAGATAGCCGACGTGGACGTCTATGATGAAGTGTCCGGGAACTTCGCCGTGAAATTCAAGAAGCCGGTCCAAAAGTACGCGAAGGGGTACAAATTCGAGCTGCGGGTGGGCGACTCCTCTGGGGAGATGATGCTCAAGTTCTGGGGGCCGGACGACGAGGACGCCGTGAAAAAGCTCTACGACTCGATTTCCGCAGACGATGTCATACAAGTCCGCGGGCAAGTAGCGGAGTACCACGACGTGAAGGAGATTGCAGTAAACGAGCTTTCCGGGATACGCGTGCTCTCCCCCGTCGAGTACGTTAAAAGCGAGTTCGTAAGAGAGTCAGAACGCGAGATAGAAGGGATGTATGAGGAGCTTTCACGTCACGTGAACTCCGTCCAAAACCCGCATCTTGCGAAGGTCCTTGCCGCCTTCTTCTCGGACAAGGACTTCGTGAAAGCGTTCAAACACTCCCCAGCCGCCCTCTACAAGCACCACGCGTGGATTGGAGGCCTCCTCGAGCACACGCTCGCCGTCATCAAAGTCTGCGAAAGCGCGCTCGCCATCTACCCGGACGTAGACCGAGACCTCACGATTACGGGCGCCATCCTCCACGACATCGGGAAAACCAGGGAATTCTCAGTCACCACCAGCATCAAGCCGACGCTCGAGAGCCGGCTCGTAGGCCACGTGGTGATGGGCGTCGAGATGCTGCACCAGAAGACGGTTGATTTAGACATCCCGGAGGAAGTGAAAGTCAAGCTCAAACACATCGTCTCCTCCCACCACGGCCAGCTTGAATGGGGTTCGCCGAAGACGCCAGCCTTCCCTGAGGCGCTTCTCGTCCACCACGCAGACTACTTGGACGCAAGCATCGCCTACATCATAGCGCGCAAGAAGGAGACGAAGACGGACGACGAGTTCGCCTACGCGAAAGACTTCGGAAGCATTTACCTCAAGTAGGAAACGTTCCTCATGAGAATGTATTTCCATCCGCCTCGGTGGGAACCTTTCCTACTTCCAGATTTGCTTTTTCGCCGTCTCGACGAGGCGGCGGTTAAAGCCTTCTTCGACAAGCTTTTTCGGGTCCGCGCCCTCGCGAAGTCGTCCCATAATCTCCTTGACGACCTCCTGCTCGCTTGTTTCTAGGCGACTCTTCGCCTGAGACGCCTGCTTCTTCTGCGCGGCATAGAGGAAGGCGGCTGCTACCGCAAGGAGGAGCAGTCCCGCCAGATAAAACAGGAGATTGGTGTACCCGACTTTTTGGACGGCTGCCGAGATGCCTTTTAGCGTCGTCGAGGTCGTCTGCTTCTGGGGGCCGCAATCAGCCGGACACGACACGGGGGACTCGTATCTCTCGCAGCGGCCGTTACCGCATTCCCCTGACGTCTGGACGAGGCAGTCGACGTCCGAGCCGGTCTGGCAGTCTGGATCGCATCTGCCGTCTATTTTCTGGTCGCAGTAGCCGTCCGCGCTGCCAGAGTAGCAGTCCTGCGGGCAGGTCGCGTAGTTTTCACCGCCCTCCCGCTCGCACTTGAAGTTGAAGTTGCATTTCTTGTTCTCCCCGACGAACCTGATGGTTGTGGGGTTTGAGTAGTGGAGGTTGCCGTACTGGTCTTTCACGATTGCCGGCGTTATGATGAAGTCCCTGCCTCGCAGAGCCGGCGGCACATTCTTTGCGGAAAGCCTGTAGGTGAAGGTGGCGTTTTCCCTGAGCTTGAGGCGTATGCCGTCGAACCGCTTCACCTGCGAGAAATTGCCCTGCTTGGTCTCGCCAGCGACCGGCAGATACGGCGGAACCGAGTCGATGAGGGAGGCACCCAGCAAATCCTCGTCCCCGTAATTTGCGACGGAGATAGTCACCGTTATGCTCT
>CAZJQY010000201.1:0-3065 GCA_964548095.1 uncultured archaeon | reverse complement strand
TCTGGCCTCTTTTCTCACGCGCAAGCTTTGCCTGTGCGGGCAGCATCCAAAGCATCCGAAGCCGGAGTCTGATGCCCGTGATGACTCGTGCCGCTTCCCCCCCGCCGAGTTTCATATGCAATAACTATGACGAGCAATTTATATCTGCAAAACTGCCTCTTTTAAGAGACAGTCAGGCAGTTTTGTCTATAAAAAACTGGCGGTTTTAACCGCCAGTTTTTTATATAGCCCGGTTTGCGTAAGAGTATACCACACCCATGAAGTTCATAGACATCAAGGTCATTGAGAAGCCGTGGGGGCGTGAAGTCATCATCGCATTCGAGGAGGAGTACGCCGGAAAAATCCTCGAAGTCAAGAAGGGTCACCGCCTAAGCTACCAGTACCACAAGAAGAAGAAGGAGACCATGCACGTCTTCAGAGGCCGGATGAAGCTCGTGCATGAGGGCGGTGAGATTCTTATGAAATCCGGGGACTCGATTACGCTGCACCCGGGGGAGTGTCACCGTATCGAAGCACTTACTGACCTCAAGGTTATCGAGGTGAGCACCTCCCACCTTGACGACGTCGTGAGGATTGAAGACGACTACAAGCGGGTGACGCACAAAGACGTTCTCTAAGAAGCGTCAGGCCTTCTTGAGCACATACTGTAATTCATCGGGGTTGATGACGGGCTTTTTGAAGTGGTCTTCCGCAATCCGCGGGCATGCGGTGTTCACCCACGCATCCACAGCAAACGGGAGGACGTTGTCGGGTGAAACCGCATCACCAGCAAACACAAAGGCCTTTCCCCCGTCGTCTTCGATGGCTTCCTTGATACGCCATGCGGTGCCCGGATGAAACTGGCCTGTTTTTGTGGATACGAGAACGCCAAACACGTCCGCAGAAAGCGCCAGTGCGATGCGGCCCTTCCTTTTTGTTGAAAACTTCTTTGTTTCCTCTTCCGTCATCCGCGTAAGCGTTTTGGCCTCAGGGTTGAGGACGTAGACGGGCTTGTCAGTCTGCGCGGCCACGGCAGCCGGGTGGAAGCGGCCTGAGCCGACATAGAGGATGCAGTCGACGCTGCCGGCAAGCGCTGCCGTCTTTGAGACATCGCATCCGAGGATTTGGCCGCCGACAAACGCCTTTTTCCCTTGACGCTCAAGATGCTCCTTAATCTCCCTGAGTTTGGGGACGTGCTGGATGGTTGCGACTAAGCCGATGCGTTCATAAGAATCGAGGTGGCTGATGTTTTCTTTCAGGAGGGGGAGCGGGTCTTTCTTGCTGTAGCAGGGGACATACAAGGTTTTCATCAAGCCTTATCTTTCGGCGTGTCGTCCTTCTTGGGGGGCTCCGCTTTCGGGTTCTTCCAAACTTCCGAATACGACACTTCCGCAAGCTCCAAGTACTTGAAGAGTTCCGCTGAGAGGGAGGCTTTTCGTACGACAATCGCGCGGTCGCGCGCGACCTTCTCGGGGAGGGCAAGCTCAGCCTTCTTGCCGGCGACTTTCACGTCGAATCCTTCGGTCGTCCCGAAATTGCGTTCGACGAGGAGCAGGATCTTGTCCTTCTCGGTTGATGCTTCGGACACGATTTTTACGTCGTAGATGAGGGTTTTGCCTGCGAGGTCGTGGTTGAAGTCGACTCTAACGCGGCCGCCTGCAACCGTCTGCACGCGGGCGGGTCGTCCGTCGAGCTCAACGGGCATTCCGGGAATTGGGTTGATTTTCTCTTTCCTGAAGACTTTGATGGGGACAATCCGTAGGAGGGTGGGATTCCGTTCGCCGTAGCCTTTTGCTGGCGGAATCTCGATTTTCTTTTCAGCGCCGACTGAGAGGTCTTTCAGGGCTTCGTCCAAGCCGGCTATCACCTGGCCTCCGCCAACGACGATGGGAAGGGGAACGTAGGGGCGTTTCTCGTCGACGATGCCCTCGTTCTCAGCTATTTTCTTGTCGGTTGTCTCAAACACCGGGCCGCCTTTAATCTGCGCGGTGTAGTCTAGTTTTACGAACTTCATGGTGTACCAATTGTGTATTATCTTAAATAAATACGTTGCAAAGTATTTAGACACCATATGGCTAAAGACAAACGTGTGAAACCACGGCAAAATAACAGCAAGGGGCAGAAGTTCATGATTTACCTTGTTGCACTCATCATGCTCCTGTCCGCATTCTACTGGATTAACGAGCGACCGAACCAGCAGGCGGAGCCTGAAGCCGAGAATCTGAATGTCTCCAACGTCATACAGTATACAGTCGTCCCAACCGTGAACGGCTCAGCGATTGTGCGCGTTGAGTCCCCCCTAAACGAGATTGTCGCGGTGCCCAAGCGGCCGGAGCTTATGCGGGCTGAAGTCATCACGGACGTCCTCAACGCCTCGTTTCCCGGCGTCTCAAACGTGACGGTTGAGCTCTCTAACGCGTACGTCCTCTTCAAGTTCGAAGCCGACGACGCCTCGCAAGTTTTCGCAAACATTAGCTCGCAAATACGCTCATACGTTGGGGATGTGAAGGTCTACCGGGCTTACAGTGCGTTGATTGGCGGCGGAAGAATATATCTTCTCGCGGAGCAGGGTCTTCTCAAAGGCGATTTCGTGAGGGCTATACTGCTTGAGCGCCAGGATACGTTCCAGACTATCGGGCTCCAGCAGAATCTTGTGGCAGTCGGCCCGACCGTTCCCGTACGCGTCACAGGATTGAGCGGGTACTCCATAAGCGGTGCAACCGAAAGCAGGCTTAACGATTCTCTCCTCTCCTCAGAGGTCGGGGCGGTGGCAGTCGACTATGCCCCCATCGTGGCTGGCGCCAATGCAACAGGCTTCCGGCTGTCCTTCACCGTATCAGAGCGTGCAGACCTCGAGAGCGTCACAGCACTGCTTCGCGGGCTTGGCGTCTCAGACATCAGGGTTTATAGGAGCGGCTTCGTCTCCCTCCCACAGGAGATTGCGATTGGAGACGACGTCCTGCAGCCGGCGAGTACCGAGCGCTCGCCCGCATTGCTCTCGCTTGCCGTCAAGGTGAATGAGTCTGTGAACGTCACGATATCCTACACGAAGGCGGGAGGCGCAGTCTCCTCGGTCGATATCAGGG
>CAZJQY010000200.1:0-3091 GCA_964548095.1 uncultured archaeon | reverse complement strand
CATCAAGTTCAACCACAACCAAACCGCAGACGACAACAACGACAACCTCGAGCACCACAACGTCGGTGAGAAAAACCACTACAACTTCGACGACAATCAGTTCGACATCCACAACAAGACGGGAAATTTCGCAGATAACCGGAAACGTAGTTCAGATTAAGACGCGACGAGGCCTTGCGGCCGCAGTGACAATAATCGTTGTCTTTGCAGGGATTGCATTTGCGAGGAGACTTACAAGAAGTCTTTGAGTCGTTTGATTGCGTTTGTTTTTTCTTTACTCCCGAGTTTGGCTTCTTCGACTGCTTCCCGGAGGACGCGGATGCTTGCGTCGTAGGTTTTCCTGTCGACTGGATAGGGGAAGCCGTCTTTTCCGCCGTGGGCGAAACTGTATTTCACGGGATCGCGCCATGAGGGAGCGGCGCCGTAGACGAGCTCTGATATTAAGGCGAGAGCCCGGATTTTCTTCGGGCCCAAACCTTGGAGTGAGATGAGTTCCTCGTAGGAGGACGGCTGGATTTCGTAGGCTCGTTTGAGGGCCTCGAATCCCTTAGGCCCCAAGTCGACGTCGAGGACGGGGTGATGGGAGGGCAACGCAAAGTGGGGGGCCGGGGTGTCCGAGTAGTCGGCGAGTGTCGTCTGCGGACTTAGCGCCAGGTACTTCTTTATGTGGTCGGGGTTGTCGTTCACGAGGTCGAGACTTATTTTCCGAGCCTGCTTGCTTTCGGCTGCGGTCATGTCGAGGACGGACTCCCCCACGAGGTCGCAGCTTATACCTGCGTGCGGCTCCTCGACGAATGAGGAGACGTTTTCGGAGAGCCAGTGGTATCTCCTCGCGTACTCGCCGCCCATGCCCTGCTGGACGACAGCCCATTCTCCCGTTTTAGTGAAGAAGAAGCTGTGGTGGTAAAGCTGGAAGCCGTCCTGTATGCAGGAGTTGTCGACTTTCGCGGAAAGCCTGCTCGCGTACTGGAGGCGAGTTAGCTTAGATTCAGGTAAACCAGCGTCTGAACTGTGCGCCTTTATTTCAGATGGCGTCTTCCTTGATGCCTTGCCTTTGCCGCCGGCGACGAATACGCCGTGGACGTTTGGTTTTAAAGCCTCCTTAAGTGCCCCACATGCTGTGGTGGTCGTCCCTGAGCTGTGCCAGTCGAATCCTATGGTGCATGCGAATGCCTGGAACCAGTATGGCTCTGAGAGGCGCCTTAACAGCTCCTGCGGACCGTGCTCAGAAGTTACTGCTTCTGCTATGGCTCCTGAAAGCGATATCATGCGGGTGAACAGCTACCGGGGAGCCCGCCCACTGTGGAGGGGCAGGTCTGCCGAGCCTGTGCGTTTCATCTGTAGCCTATTGCGAGGTTGCAGAGAAAAGGAGGGGGCGAGCGATGGAAAAGTGGTTCTTCTTTTTAATCGGGTAATATAATAGCGCATGGAAGCGAGAGACCCGCTGAAACCGAAGCCGTTGGATGAGATTGAGACCACCAAGGACGTTGAGATACCCAAAGACATCATTGACCAGGTCATCGGCCAGCCGCAGGCCGTCAAGAAAGTGAGGCTTGCTATGGCGCAGCGCCGCCACCTCCTCCTCGTCGGGCCGCCGGGGGTTGGCAAAAGCATGCTCGCGCAGGCGCTTGCCGTGCATCTTCCAAAGCCGCATCATCAGATTAACATCGTCCACAACCCGGCAAACCCCAGCAAGCCGCTTGTTGAGGTGATTTCCGAGGAACCGCACGAGAAGCTCATAAGTCCTGGTGAGGCTCCCTCGTATGTGGCGGAGTACTTGGGGTACAAGTGCGCCCGCTGCGGGGCCTTCAGCGACCCGAAGAAGGACAAGTGCGTGAAATGCAAGCAAGACAAGTTCGAGCACATCACCAAGAGAGACAGCGTAAAGACGACGTGCTTTGGGACGAGCGGCCAGGAGACGGACGTCGTCTACGAGCGGCACGGGAAGCAGGTGAAGGTCATCGACCACGCAGTCGAGCGGGTGGACATCAAGGCGCAGAAGATGCGGGTAACCATCGTCCCTCTAGCTCGTAAGACGTTCGTGCATGCGACGGGCGCCTCTGAGACTGAGCTTTTGGGTGACGTCCGCCATGACCCTTATGGGAGTCACCCGGAGATTGGGACGCCCGCCTACCTTAGGGTGGTGCCAGGCGCAGTGCATGAGGCCCATGAGGGCGTACTCTTCATCGACGAGCTCCCGCATTTGGGGAACCTCCAAAACTTCATACTCACCGCAATGCAGGAGAGGAAATTCCCGATTGTGGGCAGGAACCCGCAGAGCGCAGGCGCGTCTGTGAAAGTCGAAGACGTGCCCTGCGACTTCCTCTTCGTCGGCGCATGCAACATCAAGGACGTCCAAGACATCCTCTCGCCGCTTCGCTCAAGAATCCTCGGGAACGGCTACGAAATCCTGCTTGAGACTTTCATGCCGGACACCGCGGAGAACCGGGCGTTTATGGTGCAGTTCGTAGCGCAGGAGATAACCAAAGACAAGAAGATTCCGCATGCGACACGGGAGGCGGTGGGGCTCATCATCGAGGAGGCGAAGAAGCGTGCGCGGGTGGTCGACGACGCCCGAAACGCCCTCACCCTGCGCCTGCGAGACCTGGGGGGCATCATACGTTTGGCCGGAGACCTGGCAAAGCAGGAGGGCTCAGACTACATTAACGCCAAACACATCAAGGAGGGTGTTGAAGAGGCGAAACCAATCGAGTATCAGCTAGAGGAACGCTACGGCAGCGTGTGGAAGGGGATAGAGAAAGACCAGATTATTTCTCCCGACTACGGGAAAACAGGGTCAAGTTACTTATAGGAGGGGTGGTTCGTATGGTTTCATTCGCAGACGTGCAGAGCATCTTCCGGAACGAGAAGAACCTGCCCTCCCTCCAGCCGATACCAAACGATTTCTACGCGAAGGCGTCCGCCCTCACAGCATCCCTTGAAGGAGAGCACAAGAAACACCTGGCAAAGCTCCTTGAGGAGATTATCGTCCGCCGCAGAAACAAGATAGTGCTCCACACATTGCGTTTGTCGGAGGACCTTCACCCTCCCGTCAACATCACCCCCCTTGAGGAGCCGTTCTTCAAGGAGG
>CAZJQY010000199.1:0-3118 GCA_964548095.1 uncultured archaeon | reverse complement strand
GCAAGGACGCTCCCTGTAGTTGATACTGTGCTTCTCCCTGCAACTTCGGGGGCTGTTCCAGGGGGTTGCCTGCCTGTTGCGCCTTCTGCCTGCTCGGCCGGCATCCTCAATGTTTCTGCGGAAATGATGGGGGCGCCGTCCACGCCTCTCGGTATCTCGACGCCCATGTCCCTCAAGTCGGCGAGCGTGAGGTTGCTCCGCTGGAGGAGGGAGCGTAATGCTTCCGTCCCTTGTGCAAGCTGCGTCGCATCCTGTGTGTTCAGCATTCCTGCGATGCGGGCGGCTTCACTGCGCACATCCCCAACGGCCGCCCCCGTTTGCTGGATGTTCGCCGCTGCGGCAACTTCTGTCCTGAATCCACCCAGCTGTTCGTCTACGAGCCGCTGCTCAGCCGTGCGCTCGTGGGTCGGCACTCGAAGCGTCTCAGCTGTAACGTGATGAGAGGCCTCCGGCCGCACCGGACTCACAACGCTTGCCTGCTCGACGACGGGCGTACGTGCCTCTGAAGTCTGCTTAGCCTTCGCCATAGCCTCCTGCGTGGTTATCCCGTCAAGTCCTGCCAGAACCTGCGTCTGCATGAGGGCGTCGGCATCGCTGAAGGCAGTCCTTACCGTACGCGGGTCCCCGCCCTGTTCGGCGAGCTCAAGCGCCCTCCTCTGTTTCTCGGCGAATTCATCAAGCTCCCTTCTGAGCCCAGGAACCTGCCCGGGTTCTGCCTGCCGCAGCCCGAGCTCTCCCTCGAACTGGCGGAGCTCAGGTTTGGGGGTAATCTGCTGTGGCGGAAGCTCTCTGACAAACTCTTGAGCCTCCGACCCGTAGAGTTCCTGCTGGTTTCGTACCATCCGTACGGGTGCGGTCATTTAGTTCCCTCCTCTCCTTGTTTTCTTCGGCGTAGTCTGCCGTCTCTGCTATCCCCCTCTCGGGCATGATTGCCTTCAGCGTGGAGGAGCTCGCCGCTCGGCGATAGAACCTTCGATTCGGCGCCTGAAAGCTCCCCTCCTGCGAGCGACAGCTTGTGTTCCTGTGTGAGCTGTTCGATGGTTGGGAGTGTGTCTGGGACTGCCACAGTCGCCTCGATGCTGTGGACGTGTTTAAGCGTAGACGGGGTTCCGAGCAGGATGTTGCCGACCCTATTGGCGAGGGAGGGCTGCACGTCGTAGGAGCGTTCGTGTTCGCGGACGACTTCCGGCTTGCGTAGTTCGCGCGCCATGATGTTTCTGCCGACTTTGCCTCTGAGTTCGTCGAGTTTTCCTGTTGAGAGGCCGATTTCCTGCCTGATTTGGTCGGGGAGCAGTTTGAGTTCTCCGAGCGTCGCCTCCGAGACTCTTCCGCTGCGTTGTTCCTCCTCGAATCTGGCGACTACCGCGTCGAACCTCTGGACCAAGGCTTCGACGTTGCTCTTGTTTGCCCCTTCGACCAGCCGCGCAATCTCCCGTTCGATGTTCTCCTCAGGTAAAGCGCCCAACCGCTCCTTCTCGTCGAGGCGCATGTACGGCTCCCGCTCCCGGAATTCCTCGCGCCGCTCGACGGTCTCCTCGCCGCTCACGCCGCCGCGCACCGCGCGCGCAGCCATCCCGACGGCCGCAACCGTCAACACGGCTTTTGCCGCAGCCTTAAGTTTGTGTCGTGCCACCATTTACCGCCTCGATAACTTCATCGCCCGTTTGATGAGCTCATCCCTGTGGCTCTCGTGCAGGGCCTCGAGATGAAATTGCGCCTCGTGGAGCTCGTCTTGGACTAGCTCCTCTGAAGCGAGCGTTATGTCTTTGTCAGTCAAGCCTTTGTCTTTGTTTTCGTCTGTGATTTTCATGATTTTCCTGATGACGTCCATCTCAGTTCTCATGATTTTGTCCGGGACCGTGTCCTGCCACTCCGAGAGGAGAAGAGCTATGTCGGCCGCGCGGTGGTCGTGGGAGATGGAGTGGGCGGACTCGATTTTCTCCTCGAGGAGTCCGATGGTTTTTCCGCTGTAGGCTCTGCGGTAGAAGTCCCGTACGGGCATTGCACCACCCTGCCTTAGGTAATCGGAGACGACATGCTTGACTGCGACAGCCCCCTCCCTGCTTCTCCCCGAAAGCACTGAGCGGACTAAGTCGTTTCCTCCGGCTCCGACATCGTCTCGCATCTCCTCGAGGACCTCCAGGACAAGCTTCATCGACTTAATCCGGCGGTAGGCTTGCGCCCGCTCCTCGACAAAACGCTTCGCATCGTCAGAGAGGAGCCCGTAGTCCTGTGGCGTGAGTCCCTGCCAGATGAGGTTTGCGTCAGAGACCTGCATCTCCTATAACCTCCCTTGCAATCCCGTCCGCGGACAGGAGCATCCTTGCGATGGGCAAGCTTGATGCACTCAACCGCTTCGTAGACGAGGCGATTCCGTCCAAAGTCTCTGTAACGTCCCTGCTGTGGGCGTCAAGAACATCCGGGCTAATCCTCCTGCCGGAAAGCTCGCTTGGCATAGAAAGCACGGTCCCATCAATGAGGTATCTCTCAGCAGGCAGCATCCCCAAAACAACGCGTTTTACTTCTTCGCCGGCAGCTCGTTGAGTGAGTCTCATTTCCTCTAAATTAATAGGGGAGTTCTAATAAATAACCGCTTAAAGTAACCATGGGGAACGAAATACGCAAGGATTACCTCCTTGAGCGCTGGTCCGTCATTGCCGCAAAACGGGGTAAGCGACCAGAGGACTTCGTGAAAAAGCCTGAACAAGACGTCAAGAGTTCGGCAGACTGCTTTTTCTGCCCCGGAAACGAGCACACAACTCCGCCGGAAATCTCCCGCGTTGAGGAGGGCAGCAGGTGGCTCATACGCTGCTTTCCAAACATGTTTCCTGCGACAGGTTTCACGCGGGCTAAAAAGCGTAAGGGGCTGCTTACGTCGATTCCAGCCTACGGGCGCCACGAGGTAATCGTCGAGACGCCAGACCATGAAGGCCTCCTCCACAAGCTATCGCTTCCGCACCTTACGAAACTTATTGACGTCTACCAGTGCCGGACTGAGGCCCTACAGGCGCTCAGGGGGATACGATACGTGCTGGTCTTCAAAAACTTCGGCCGTCCCGCGGGAGCCTCTCTGTATCACACCCACTCTCAAATCATCGGGCTTCCAACTGTGCCTGCG
>CAZJQY010000198.1:0-3153 GCA_964548095.1 uncultured archaeon | reverse complement strand
CCGCGTGATGACGAAACTCTACCCCCTCTTCCAGATGAAGCCCTCGGATGCGCGCGCCTTCAACGGGAACGTATACATACTCGCCAACCCCCACGAGCACCTGGACTTCAAGAAGTACATGAACCCCGGGGAGATTACGGTGTTCTGCCTCCACAAGCTGGACCCCGACCAGATCGACCTACTCGTCGAGACGACGGTCAAAGACGTCTTCAGGGCGCACCTCGACGAGAGCACGCAATGCCGCCTCCTCATCGTCTACGACGAAGTCCACCGGCTGCTGCCGAAGTTCGGGGGAAGCGGCAGAGGATTCATCCAAATCGAGCGCGCCGCCCGCGAGTTCCGTAAGTGGGGTGCGGGCCTCGTCCTCATAAGCCAGGTCCTCTCAGACTTCGTCGGCGAAATCAAGGCGAACATCGGCACGGAAATCCAGATGCGGACACGCTACGAGCGGGACCTCGAGAGAATACGGATGAAGTACGGGGAAGACACAATGAAGTCCGTCGTGAAGGCGAACGTCGGAACCGGCATGCTCCAGAACGCGGAATACAATCAGGGGCGGCCCTACTTCATCTCATTCAGACCCCTCCTCCACGACCACCACCGCCTCTCAGACGACACACTCGACAAATACGACAAATACAACAAGAAGATTGACGAGCTCAAGCAGCTCCTCGACGACATGAAGGAGATTGACGTCGACGTCTTCGACTTAAACCTCGAGCTCGGCCTTGCCTTGGACAACGTCAAGCGGGGCGGCTTCGACGTCGTGGAATTGTACCTTGAGTCGCTTGAGCCCCGCATCAAAGACCAGTACGTGAAACTGGCTCCCAATCAGAAGGCGCGGGTTGCAGACCGTGCGAAAGCGCGCGAAGAGGAGAAGAAGCGGCTCGCCCGCGAGGACCAGTACGCGACGCCGCTTCCCCCGCGAGCCCCGGCAGCTGCTTCCGTCGCCGAGGCTCCACTTGAAGCTCCAGCTGATGCGGAAAAGCCGGGCGGCGAAGATAAGGAGGAGCGGAAAAGCATCCTCGACATCCTCTCTGGCATCGACCGGGAGCTTGAGGGGATACAGACCGGGAAGAAGGTGGCCGACGTCATCGAGAACCTCAAGGACCGCAGGAAGGACAGGCGGCGCCTGTGGGATAAAATGTTAAAAAAAGGTGGTGGAGAGTCAGATGAAGAAGAATGATTCAGTAGCGGGACCGGGCGAGAACAAGGCAGTGGACGACCACAGCAAGGCGCTCGCCGAGAAAAAGAGATACCTCGAAAAGCTTGAGCGCGAGCTCGCATCAGAGCGAAACGGCATCAAACGCAAGGAGGAGGAGCTGAAGAAATTCATCAATGAGGAGGAGTCTGAGATAGACCGCATGAAGCGGGAGCTTACGTCCCTCGTATCCGCCGAAGAAAAGAGAGTCAAAGCCCGCGAGAAGGAGCTTGAGCGAGTCAAACACGAGGTTGTCGAACGGGAGCTTACGCTCGAAGCCCTCGGGAAGAAACGCGAGGAGGAAGACCGGGAGCGCGACCAGGAGTTCGACCGGCGGCAGAAGGAGATTGAAAAGAAAATCGAGGAAATAAAGAACGAGGAACGCCGCATCGAAGCCTACGGAAAGCGCATGGAAGGAGAGCTCCAGAAGAAGGCCCGCGAGCTCGAGGAGCTCGAAAAGAGCCTTAAGGCTAAGGAGGGTAAATTCATCCTCAAGGAAGAGCGCGCTCTCCTCATAGGCGAGAAGGAGCGCAGGCTTATAGGGTTGGAGCAGCAGTTGGCGGCGCGGGAACGCGACCTCGACGCCAAACTCGACGTAATCGAGCGGAAACGCGAGCAGTACCACGCTGAAGTCGACTCGGACTTCTCCGACCGCAAGAAGCGCGAGCTTGAGCTCGAGAAGCGGGCGCTCCAGTTCGAGAAGCGCGAGGAAACCCTCCTTGCCAGCGAGAAGAAGCTTGAGGAGAACCTCGACGCCGTCGCGCAGAGTTCCGAAGCACTGAACGAGCGCGAGCGCGAGCTCATCCACCATGAGAAAACAGTCTCCGCCTTAGAGCATGATGCTGCCGAACGCGAGAACCTGCTTCGGGAGCGTGAGCGCGAGATTGCGCGAGGCAAAGAAGACCTCGTAAAGCGCGAGCGGGAGGTTGCTCGTCTTGAGGCTGACGTCCGCAAGCGCGAGCAGGATTTTGCGAAGCGTTCGGATGAGGTGGCGCGGAAGGAGAAGAGCTTTGATGTGAGTCTTGCTGACGTTGGCAGGCGCGTTGACGCGCTCGACGAGCGTGAACGCGCCTTCGCTCATAAGGAAGAGAAAGTCACCGTCACCCAGCGGGAGCTTGCGGAGAAGGACGGCCTCCTCAGGGCGAAGGAATCAGAGCTTGTTCACAAGGAGAAGGAGGTTTCAGACGACCTTCGGAAATACGACAAAAGCAAGGGCGAGACGAGCGAACTTTACGAGAAGCTGAAATCCAAGGAGAAGGAGATGGCTGAGCGCGAGCGGGAGGTCTCCTCCATAGCCAAGGAGCTTGAGGCGCGCGAGCAGAAGGCTGCCGCAAAAGAGCTTGAGCTTCTGGAGAAGGCGACCGGCTGGGGAGAGTCCTCAAGCGGAAGGAAGACGATTCTCGGCGCCTTCCGGAAGATGCCGCAGATTGTGAAGGAGGTCGAGCGCGACGGCAGCGTGTTCTCGGTCAACCTGAAGCTATCCAACAAATCAGGCAGGGCCATCAAGAACGTGCTCGTATTCGAGCCGCTGCCGAACGATGCTTCCGAAGTCAAGGTCCTGACGTCCTCCATCAAAGGCGGCCGCGTCGGCGACCAGATGCTGTGGCGGATAACCCAGATGCGTGCGGCAGAAAGCGTTGTCATCCACTACAAGCTTAAGTCCGGACACGGCAGGCTTCCCGAAGCGCGGATGGAGTGGAACTTCGAATCAGAATCCGACATTCAAGCGCGTCTTAAAGACATCGAACGGCAGAAGGAGATAGCCAGACTCGAGGAAGCGGCCAAGAAGACCGAAGCAGAGCTGAAAACGCTTGAGCGGCGCGAGAAGGAGCTTAAGGAACGCCAAGAGAAACTTCATGCGCGCGAGACCGAAGCATCCAAGAAAGCCGTCGAACTCAAGGACGTTGAGCGGCGCGAGAAGCAGGCTCAGGAGCTTGAGGATAAGGCGAAGG
>CAZJQY010000197.1:0-3156 GCA_964548095.1 uncultured archaeon | reverse complement strand
TATTTATATTTTGGTGTTGATAGTATTGAGTTTATGGTTAAAGAGGATAAGGCCGTCTTCAGGAAGGTTGTCTCTGATGACAGGGATGCTTTGCGGGCGTTGAACGCCGGCGAGTTCAGGAGCAAGCCCCGTGTTTCTTATGGCGGGGGTTTTAAGAGCAGCGAAGGATACGAGCGCGAGATAGGTAGGATTCTTGAGACGGCCAGGAAGTTCAAGCCCTACGAGAAGAAGGGGTAGGGATTTACATTAGTTTGTTCGGCGCGGTTTACTCTTGAGTGAGGACTGGCGGCCTTCGCGCGGGGTGCCGGGCATCTGCCTGATGAAGTTTAGTTTTAGTGAGGATGCTGAGAGTGGCAGCATCTCCTTTCTTTCTCGCCAGACTGCCTCGGGTAGGTTCAATGTGAGTCTGTTTTTAGTCTCCGCCTTCATTATGTGATTGACACCATGGACTACGTTGATGCTCTTGAGGGGGAGGACGTAGATTACGGTTTGGGGGACCTTTACGCCGACGTCTGGAAGTATGCGAGACGCTACTGGCGCATGTTTTTCGGGGCGGTCTTTCTCTCCCTCGCCTCTGAGGCCGTCTGGCTGTATCCGGCGTGGGCTTTGGGCGAGATGACGACGTTCTTTGCAACATATAAGCCCGGCGAACCGCTCGCCTACTTCTTTGCGATACTCGGGTTGTGGCTTATTGCGGGGGCGTTCCGGTTCACGAGCCGGGAGTTGTGCAAGTACTGGGGTTTTCAGGTGGCTGAGCGGATGGCGTTGGATGCCCGCGTTGACGCAATCAGGCACCTTTTCAGGCTGGATATCGTCTGGCATGAGGCAGAGTATGCGGGCAGCAAGATGCGCAGGATTGGCAACGGGTCTGAAGCTTTGAACGTCATCGTCCGGATGCTGTACTCAAACGTCATCGCCTCGACGGTGAGCATTGTGGGTATTACGTTCATCCTCGGCTCCTTGGACAGGGAGTTGAGTGCCGGGCTTGTCCTCTTTATCGTCAGCTACTACCTGCTTTCATTTTGGATGACGCGGAAGGCGTCCGCGCAGTCGCGCCTTGTGAGCCGTATGGAGGAGGCGGCCGACGGGGTGAGCTTCGAGTCGATTGTGAATGTCGCGACCATCAAGACGATGGGTTTGTAGGCCCAGATTCTCGCCCGGATTTCGGCTGCGGTCGAGCGGCTGATGGCGGAGATTCGCACGAGAATCGCCTACTTTAGGAGGCGGGAGGCTATCCTCACCAACTACGCGCTCGTGTTCAGGTTGGGGAGCATGGCTTACATCGGGTGGGGGATTTACCTCGGAAGGTTTGAGGTTGGTGTGCTGGTCATGTTCTACGCGTACTTCGACAGGATTTGGAGTGCGACCGCCGAGATGGCGTCGACCAGCAACGACCTCCTCGTCAAGATGGTGTCGCTCGGAAGGCTTAAGGCTATGATGGATGTCAAGCCGACCATCGACGTCGCCGGTAAGAAGCTTATGCGGGGGGACTGGAAGACTATCAGGCTTTCGAACGTCTCGTTCTCCTACGGCGGAAGACAAGTGCTTGAGAACATAGACCTTACCATAAGGCGGGGCGAGCGTGTCGGCCTCGTCGGCCAGTCCGGGTCAGGGAAGACCACACTCTTCAAGCTGCTCTTGAAGCTTCATGAGACGTATAAGGGGGAGATTCTCGTGGATGACGTCCCTTTAAGGGACATCGACCGCTCATCGTATATTGCACTCGTCTCAGTCGTCCTGCAGGAGACTGAGGTGTTCAACCTCTCGCTTCGGGAGAACATCGAGCTTGCGGGCGGGAGGGGTGGGAGCCTTGAGAAGGCGCTCAGAACCGCGAACCTTGAGGACGTCGTCGCGCGGCTGCCTCATGGTGCGGACACAGTCATCGGCGAGAAGGGGATTCGGCTCTCGGGTGGTGAGAAGCAGCGGCTCGGCATCGCGCGGGCGGTGTACCGCAACCCCGACATAATCTTTTTAGACGAAGCGACGTCGCACCTGGACACCCACTCTGAGACAAAGATTAAGGAGAGCTTAAGAAACGTGTTCCAGGACGTGACTGCGGTCGTGATTGCGCACCGGCTCTCGACGATACGGGAGATGGACAGGATTGTCGTGCTTGATGGGGGGCGCATCGCCGAGGAAGGGTCGTTTGAGACGCTTCTTGCCGGAAAGGGGGTCTTCTACGACCTCTGGCAGAAGCAGAAGCTGTGAGCGGAGATGACAGTTGATACGAGGATTCTTACGCGGTTGCTCCTGAGGATGGCACTGCGAGTAGGAGGGCTCCTTGTCGGAGTCTACGGCGTATACAAGATTGCGGCAGGGACATCAGCGGCGGGCGAATGCTGCTCGCCCTCACAGTGTTTCTCGTGGTGCTCTCCCACCCCCTCGTCTTCCGGGTGCTCGCCCACGCGCTTCGGCTAACCGCGGGAACGCTCAGGCGCCACGTAAGCATGAGAAGCATACGGTATTGTAGGCGCAGCCGAAAGTAAATCTAGCAGGGCACCGTGATGTTGAGGCCGACGACCTCGACCGCAATCAGAATGATGTATAGGGCAGACAGGATTTAAATCATGTTCCGGGTTCTTCCATCTCCTGCCCTATCGTATTCATGATGCCGGCGATACGCTCCGACTGCTTCAGATTATAGGCATCACGGTAGTATGACAGCGCCTCCTCAAACTGCTCGTTCTTCCAGAAGAGGAGCCCCAGGTTCTCGTAGGCGGGCAAATACGTTTCATCGACGTGGAGGGCGGCCTGATAATCCTCGACAGCGCGCTCGAACTCGGTGATGTTTGAGTAGACGTTCCCCCGAGCGACCAAGGCGTCCACGCGCTTGGGATTAATCAACAGGACCTCGTTGAAGCAGCGGATTGCCTCAGCGTACTTCTCCATGTCGCTCAGAATCATGCCGCGGGAGTACAAGGCGTTCTCATTCCTCGGGCCAAGAGAGAGCTCCCGCTCAAGGCAAGGTAATGCTTTGTCGTTTTGCCCCAGCTGCATGTAGCACAAACCCTTGTGGTACCATACGCCGAGTGCGTCTGATTTTATCTCCGACGCCTTGTCGAAGAATGAGAGCGCCTCCTCCCACTTGTCCTCCTTCTCCTTGAGGACGCCCAACGCGACGTATGTGGGTTGCGTGGCGAATCCCGCATCGACAAC
>CAZJQY010000196.1:0-3162 GCA_964548095.1 uncultured archaeon | reverse complement strand
GTAAGCAGAAGACGTCCTTCGCCGAGGTATATGGCTTTGGCAAAGCAAACGGTCGAAACAGGCTGTTTCCCTCTTTCCTGGCCTTCTCAAAGCGAATACTAGGAACCTCCCCGGTAGTTGAATGGACCTGGTGGTTATTGTAGCGGCTTACCTCTTCTTTTAAGACAGCGCGAACTTCCTCGATGGCGGTCAGCTTTTCTATGGCACAGGTCCTCACGATTCTGTCCTGTAGCCAACGATATGGTCTTTCGATCTTCCCCTTTGCCTGGGGGGAAAGGGCAAAGGTAGCATCTACTCCCAGCACGTTCATTACCTGTCTCCACTGAGGGTCGGCTTCATCAGTTTCAAGGATATGCTTTCTCCAGAAGCTATCTCTTCCCTGGACGAAGCGGAATACCCGCAGTGAGTCAACGTAGTATCGGAGGGGGATTCCATAGTTAACCATTAAGGTTTCGGCAGCCTTGATATGAGCCCAGGTTGTTTCTTGCTCGAAGAGTTCGGCGTAGAGAATTTTCCGGCTAAAATCATCCAGGGAAGTAATCAAAGCCCATCTCTCGTTGGCATAGGGTGACCAACGATGATGAGAAGCGTCATGCTGAATTAAGGCGCCGATGGCAGCAGTAATAACCTCACGGTCGTGGGCCTTCTTCCTGGGATGAGGCTGGTAACAGCCAAAGTCTTTAGCTCGGGCAATGATAGTAGGCGATGATACTATAACCCCATGTTTGGCTAAACGGTCTCTGATGGCTGCGTAGTTGTAGCCGGAGATAGGCAAACTCGGGTCCTCGATCAATCCCTTCTCCAACATTAATTCCCTCTCAATCTCCTTTTCGGCAGAAGCGGGAAGCCTGGTTGGGGTGGCTCTCTGATAAGTAAGAGAGAACTCGCCTGGATTCTGGCGGTATTCTCTCAAGAGAACAAAGAAACTGGACTTACTTATCCCCAGGATTTCCTCGATTGCTGCCCTGTCTAACGTTCCCTGATGATATCCTTTCAACAATGCTCTCACTTGCTCGGCAGTGAACCGCTTATGTATCTGTTCCATACATCCCTCCTCAGTGGAGGAATGTATCATCTACAGTCCAGTTTTCAAGCTTTAACTGTCCACTTTTGAATTTTTTCTAACACAGTGCCAACAAGGGCTGTTAGGAAAAGTTGAAAGCTGGACACTTGTAAAGTTCAAAAGTGGACTCTAGGGAAGTCCTTTAGGGGATAGGCAACAGAGTGTACCATTCGGTTATCCCACCATATTCGAACCTCCAAAACGTCTCTTCCTGTATCGGGGACCAGATGAATCTCGACCTCCTCTCGCAGTGGCACGTTTGGCGCTGCTATTTCATGGTTAAACAAAGATATCTTCCGGTATCCGTTGACCATTCGTTTCTCTCGTAAGCAGAAGACGTCCTTCGCCGAGGTATATGGCTTTGGCAAAGCAAACGGTCGAAACAGGCTGTTTCCCTCTTTCCTGGCCTTCTCAAAGCGAATACTAGGAACCTCCCCGGTAGTTGAATGGACCTGGTGGTTATTGTAGCGGCTTACCTCTTCTTTTAAGACAGCGCGAACTTCCTCGATGGCGGTCAGCTTTTCTATGGCACAGGTCCTCACGATTCTGTCCTGTAGCCAACGATATGGTCTTTCGATCTTCCCCTTTGCCTGGGGGGAAAGGGCAAAGGTAGCATCTACTCCCAGCACGTTCATTACCTGTCTCCACTGAGGGTCGGCTTCATCAGTTTCAAGGATATGCTTTCTCCAGAAGCTATCTCTTCCCTGGACGAAGCGGAATACCCGCAGTGAGTCAACGTAGTATCGGAGGGGGATTCCATAGTTAACCATTAAGGTTTCGGCAGCCTTGATATGAGCCCAGGTTGTTTCTTGCTCGAAGAGTTCGGCGTAGAGAATTTTCCGGCTAAAATCATCCAGGGAAGTAATCAAAGCCCATCTCTCGTTGGCATAGGGTGACCAACGATGATGAGAAGCGTCATGCTGAATTAAGGCGCCGATGGCAGCAGTAATAACCTCACGGTCGTGGGCCTTCTTCCTGGGATGAGGCTGGTAACAGCCAAAGTCTTTAGCTCGGGCAATGATAGTAGGCGATGATACTATAACCCCATGTTTGGCTAAACGGTCTCTGATGGCTGCGTAGTTGTAGCCGGAGATAGGCAAACTCGGGTCCTCGATCAATCCCTTCTCCAACATTAATTCCCTCTCAATCTCCTTTTCGGCAGAAGCGGGAAGCCTGGTTGGGGTGGCTCTCTGATAAGTAAGAGAGAACTCGCCTGGATTCTGGCGGTATTCTCTCAAGAGAACAAAGAAACTGGACTTACTTATCCCCAGGATTTCCTCGATTGCTGCCCTGTCTAACGTTCCCTGATGATATCCTTTCAACAATGCTCTCACTTGCTCGGCAGTGAACCGCTTATGTATCTGTTCCATACATCCCTCCTCAGTGGAGGAATGTATCATCTACAGTCCAGTTTTCAAGCTTTAACTGTCCACTTTTGAATTTTTTCTAACAGGGTATGTGTGACTATTGACATTGCAGAAACGAATAGCTTATGCTTCGTAACAAAAAGGAGGTAGACTAATGCAAGCATATTGTATGAAATGTCGTAAGATGAGGGAGATGAAGAATGCCAAGGCGATAACCATGAAGAATGGAAAGCCAGCGACTCAAGGCGTCTGCCCGGTATGTGGAACTAAGATGTTCAGGATAGGAAAGAGCTAAAGCCGATACTGTGGGAATCGGGATTAAGAAAGGCTGGATATTTGTGAATAGATATCCAGCCTTTCTTGTTATCCACGACACATAATGGACGATTGTTCACCGAAAAAGGCTTGCGGGGCGTTGTAGCGTTGCCTTTTGTTCTCTCCACCAAGCTAACGCCGGTAAGTGCCCATGAGCTGACCCTGAGCAAGAATGTGCCCTTTCATGGCGTCAAGAAGCTGTTTCTTGGATGCCCCAGGCTTCAAATCTAAGGGCTTATCCAACGCATAAATCGTAAAGCGATACCGATGTGCGGGGCCACGTGGTGGGCAAGGTCCACTGTAACCAATTCTGCCAAAGTCATTTTTCCCCTGTAAAGCCCCGTTCTCAAGTCGCTCCTGAGCAGGGATATCTTCTCCGAGCTGGTGGACATTGGCTGGGAGATTAAATAGAACCCA
>CAZJQY010000195.1:0-3176 GCA_964548095.1 uncultured archaeon | reverse complement strand
GTGGGTAGCTGTGCCACTAGAACACGGTCTGAAGGGCTCTGGTACTCCATCCAGACCATCGCCTTGCGCACTGCTTCCTCCAGAAAGTCCTTTTCACCAGTGAACTTTCGGAAAAGACCAACAACAAGAATAAAAAGGGGAGTGGTATCGCTGGTGGCTCTTTCTTCAGGGTCGTGAACTAGTGAGGGAATCAGACCCAATTGGCTTTGATTCTTTGCCAAGGTCACCAGCACACGCCGCAGAGTTTTGATAAGCCTTTCATTACCAGAGACAAGAATACCCAGTGATGAAATCAGAAGGTCGCGGGTATATGGTTCGGGATAACCCCATCCTGCTGTCCGGGGGAATGACCGGTACGGGCCGCGAGCATTGTGTAGCAACACCCTCAGAGCCGCTTTTTTAGCCTCCTCGACTTGAGTACGTTGTTTTGAATTCATTTTATGAAATCCCCAATCTTTTCGATATAATCTGTAAAAACTTCTTGGCTACCAGGCGGTAATCGTAGTTCTCCACTACACGCTTTCTGCCTGCTTCTCCCATCTTCCGCCGGAGTTTATTGTTCCGCATCATGTCCATCAAGTAGTTAGCAATATCAGGGACACTCGCCCGGTAATCGACAGTACGAGGGTTCGGAAATACTATCCGGTGCCCTGGCTCCCAGCCTGACTCCTCTCCGACAGTTATCTCTCGAATCATTACTTCCGTGGCGATATTTGCCAGAAAGGCCGTTTCATTGTGTACCAGCGTTTCTTTCATTGCCATGGCGTTGATGCCCAGTACCGGTTTGCCACAAGCACCTGCTTCAACCTGGGGCATCCCAAACCCTTCTAAGCGAGAGGGGGCAGCATAGATGTCACAAGCATTCATTAGGTAGGGCATGAAATTCCGCGAAACGATATTGGTGGTGTAAACCACTTTTTTCTCAATGCCCAGAGTGGTGGCTAGCTGAAGATCCAACAGATTCTGCTGTAGGGTTCTGGGCTGCGGCCAAACCTTACACACGTATTTCCAGCTTGGTGCTTTGGCATCAATAATCGCTAGGGCCTGCATCACCTCTTGGGCACCCTTGGAAGCAGCGTCTCCACCTACGGTGAGAATCATAATCTGGTCGGGTGTTACACCGAGTGCTTCACGGACACAGGCTATCTTGGGGTCAGTCTTATCGCGAGGCGTGAAGGAATCGGTATCTACCCCTACCGGTAACACCTCTATATTCTGGCCGCTAAGGCCATCGCGGATATACACCTCCTTTACCCATTCCGACGTAACTAGGATGAGTGGCAATGCCCCGAGAACCTCCTGGTAATTAGCTAAATAACCATCAGCCACGAGCCAAGGCACAGATTGGGCGCCATATCTCTGAGGGTGAAGCACTAGATGCGGCGTGTAGCCCCAGTAACCTACCCCAACCACCACATCAGGCTGGAACCAGCGGTAGTACCACTCCTTTTCCTGGGCGGATTCCAAATGAACGGCGTATGAGTCCACGCCTAGCTCTTTCAGCCCCCTGTAGAGCAGATCTCCTTGAATAGCTAGGCCACCGGGAGGTGGTGGATATTCGTACTGAACTAGAACTTTCATCTCGCCCTCCTTCTGACTTCTAGCCATTTTCTGAATTGGCTGGGGTAACGAAAACACCAGAAAGCTTCTTCTCTTAAAACGATACTTGACTCGTAGGTCTCAGGGGCAAAACCATATATATCAGTAATGATATAATATTTTCTCTGCCATACTTCTTCAGGTAATTGTATTAATAGGTGAGCAGTCTTTATAGCTTGTGGTGGGTCATCTCTGCCGCCCTTTCCGCTATCGGCATAGGCGAACATCCAGACCTCATTTGTTCTGATAAGCCCTTTCTCCCAAAGAGTGATAACTGCCTTGCTTGTTTCTTCGTGGCGGCGATGGCGGGTGTATTCCCCATAAGGGCCATGGGTCAGGATGAGGTCGAAGTGCTTTGCCGGTAGTAGTGAGCGGAGGGTCTGCTGCACCTCACTCTCTGGAAGGGGCGTCTGCTCCAGCCCGTCGTCAAGCTCACCCATCACACCCGCCGCACCAAGTTCTTGGGTAGCGTGCAGGAATCTGGGCCGACGGTCAGGATCGCTTAGGCGACAGAGCGACGCCACCGTCCACTGCCAGTCCGGGTGCATCAGCACCGTGCCGCCGGCCCAGAGCGTCTCATCATCAGGGTGAGCCACCACCAGTGCCGCTGTGACAGATTGTTTCTTCTTCATCCCAATCCCAGATTTTCCTTGCTGGCATGACAGGTCACCCGGCAGCTTCAGGCGAGGGAAAGCCGTGCCATTAGATATGAAATCGCTGATTCTGCTCCCTGGTTCAAATTGATTTCCTTTCGACCGACCCCATCATAACAACCACCGGTTGTCCGGTCGTAGACAACCTGGTTGAGGCTGTTGTCTCCCAGAAACCAGTAGAAAGCCCGGTACATCAATCTGGAGTATTCATCATCCCCGGTCACGGCGTAGTTGGCACTGAGAGCATAGACCATGGACCTAACCTCTTCCGACTGCTGGTCAAAGTAATAATGTTTGCCGTTCTGGTGATACCATCCGTCCTGGCCAATAGGCATGTAAATGTCATTAACGAAGCTTTCCTTAATCAGGAAGTCCAGGGTTGTCTTGCCTACGGTCAAATACCTTTCATCCATGGTGGCACGATACCCCAGAAGCAAGGCTTCAGGCATGACCCCATTGGAATAGGTTAGATAACTCTCAAACCACTGCCAATCAGCGTGGCTGGCAGCTTGATACAGCTCAACCAATCGGTCACAGTGGCTCCTCAGTGTTCCTTTCAAGTCAATCCCCTCTATTTGTACCTTCCTATCTACTAGGATACAGAGCGCTTTTATGCAGCGAGCAATCGCCCGTGGGGAGCTGAAAGAGATGCCACTCTTCATCCTCTTTTGCAGGAGGTTAAAAGCCTTCTGCCTGATAGTCTTGGGGAGCGAACCGCCTGTTGATGTCAAAGCAAGGGCATAAATGGCACGTGCGTTGGTTTCCTCAAGATTGGCCTGTCTGTTGCGAACATCATCCAGCGTTCTGTTGCCTTTGACAAAATTTTGAAAGTGGCCATCGGGCTTGATGACAAAGCCAATGAAACCCAAATAGGTATTGATTAATCTCAGTAGCTGTCTTTTTTCTCTGGCTGTGGATGGGTTT
>CAZJQY010000194.1:0-3178 GCA_964548095.1 uncultured archaeon | reverse complement strand
GAAAAAAGTAACCTAGGATGGAAGCCGAAGCTCGCGTGAAGGCGTGGATTAGGGAAATCAAACCCTACGTCCCAGGGAAGACTGCGGAAGGGTGCGTGAAGCTCGCATCAAACGAAAACAACTACGGCCCGAGCCCGAAGGTAGTGAAAGCCCTGAAAGAGAACGCAACGCTTGTGTACCGCTACCCCTATAAAGACGTTGCCGTCGCGGAGAATGTTGCGGAATACGTAAGCGTCTCGCCAGGAAATATCATCCTCGGGAACGGCTCGGACGAGCTCATCGACCTCATCGTGAAGACGTTTAGGGGACCAGCCTGCGGCGTCTACCCCTCGTTCTCAGAATACAAAATCGTTTCCGCGACCAATGGGATGCAATACATCGAGGTTCCGGTAAACGACGACTTCTCATTTCCGCTGGACTCCTTCAGGGAAAAGACCGAAAAAGCAAACCTGATTTTCCTGTGCAACCCCAACAACCCCCTTGGAAACGTCATCCCAGAAGAAACAATCAAGGAAATCTTGGACCTTGGGAAAATCACAGTAATAGACGAAGCATACTACGAATTCTACGGGAAGACGGTATCTCCACTTATTTCCGACTACAAAAACCTCATCATCATCAGGACCTTTGCGAAGGCTTTCGGGCTTGCGGGCCTGCGCGCGGGTTATGCCGTGGCAGACGCAGGCGTCATCGACCTCATCGGGAAGACGAAGCCGCCGTTTAACGTCAACTGTCTCGCGCAGGAGGCGGTGCTCGCGGCATTAGACGACCTCCCTTACATGGAGCGCTGCGTCCAAAAAATCAGGAAAGACCGCAATACTATGGCGAAGCAACTCAGCAAAAAATTTACGGTATTCCCCTCTGAGGCGAATTTCGTGCTCGCTGACGTGCGCCCCAAGACCGCCGCTAAGATATTCGCCAGCCTGCTCGCGCGAAAAATCATCGTGCGGGAATTCGGCGCCTTCCCGGGCTTTGAAGGCGAATACGTCCGCGTATCCGTCGGAACAACCAGAGAAAACAAGATGCTCTACCAGGCCTTGGAGGGGATGTAAGATGAGAACTCTCAATTTCACTCGGGATTCTGCAGAGATTCAGAGGCTCTACCGCCGCGGAGTCATCGACCTTTCAAGCGTCCGAGACTCAGTGCGAGGTATCCTCGATGACGTAAGAGCGCGGGGGGATGCTGCGGTCTTCTCGTACACGAAAAAGTTCGACGGATTCGACCTCAACGGGGAGAACATCCGCGTGACGCCCGAGGAGATGGCGGCAGCCGTGCGGCGGGTTCCGCAGAAACTCCTCAAGGCGCTGCAGGATGCCGGAAACAACATCGAACGCTATCACAGGCGGCAGTATGCGACCATCAAGCGAAGCTGGCAGACCAAGGTTTCGGACGGCGTCATCGTCGGCGAGAGGACGGCGCCCATCGACTCCGTCGGCTGCTACGTGCCCGGCGGAAGGGCAGCCTACCCCTCAACCGTGCTTATGAACTGCATACCGGCAAGCGTTTGCGGAGTAAAGCGTGTTGTCGTCTCATCCCCCCCACCCATTGCAGACGTGGTCCTTGCGGCCTGCAAGATGTCGGGCGCCTCCGAAGTCTACAGGATGGGAGGCGCTCAGGCGGTCGGCGCCCTAGCCTACGGAACGAAGAGCGTCCCCAAGGTCTCAAAGATTGTGGGCCCAGGCAACAAGTACGTGGCTGCTGCGAAGACGCTCGTCTACGGTGCAGTCGCCGTTGACATGCCTGCCGGCCCCTCCGAAGTCGCAGTCATCGCAGACGATACTGCAAACGCGGCCTACATCGAGGCAGACTTCCTCGCTCAGGCAGAGCACGACCCTGACGCAGTCTGCGTGCTGGTGTCAACCGACCCGACACTTCCCGGCAAACTCAACGTCTCCGGTGAGCAGTTCACTGCAGTAATAGTTTCCTCACTCGACGATGCAGTGGCGTTTGTCAACGAGTACGCTCCCGAACACCTCGAGGTAATGACTGAGAATGCGGCTTCCGTCGCAGGAAAGGTGACGAACGCGGGAGCCATCTTCGTCGGAGGTTTTGCACCGGTTGCTGCCGGAGACTATGCTTCAGGCGGAAACCACGTGCTGCCGACGGGAGGCGCCGCGCGGTTTTCCTCGCCGCTATCCGTGCGGGACTTCATGAAGACCACAGTTGTACAGCGGATAAGCAAGAAAGGCCTGGAGGGCCTCAGGGAGACCATCACAACGCTTGCAGCCTCAGAAGGTCTCACCCGCCACAGGGAAAGCGTGGAAAAAAGGTTTAGGCCCTGATGTCTCATTGGGCCTCTTGTTTTTTCCCATCGTATAATGATAGATAGACGTATGGGTTTACAACATTCAGGTACGTGTAGGAGACAACCTGAATGAGCCTTGTCAGAAGGAACACCGAAAAAGCAAGGAGAGCGCCCACACCCCGGAATCCGGATACTGCCGCGACACCGATTGTTGCGAAGGAGATTCCCATGAAAAGGATGGTTGTCTTAAAAAGCGGCATCCGGTGCTCAAAACCCAAGCTGATGCTTCTCCGGTATGCGTGGATTATCCCCTTCCGCTCGATGACGGCTACCGGTATGACGAAAAAAATGAGTATCGAGAACGCGATGAAGACGGCAGCCATAAGGAGGAGCGCTGGGATAAGCAGGATGATGCTGTCCGTCAAAATGATTCTAGCATAAACCCAGAAGAAAAATGCGATGAACGCTGCCATGAAGGCAAGGATGGTCGCACTGAAGGCGGCTAGCGTCCTCCATTGGCTCATCGCGTTTCCGAGCGCCTTCATAAGACTTATTTCCCGGTGGTGCCTGAAGTCGTTGACGAGGGTGGGATACATCGCGTAGGCGAGGACGTCGCTTGCAAGGCACGCGACTGAGCCGACGACGATGACTGCTATGCTGCCCGCATACGCCCTGAAGGGGGCGAAGACGTTCGAGCTCACCCTCCCGGCCTCCTGCGCGAGCGCGAAGCTCAAATCAAAGCTTAATTTCGCGCTGTAGAAGATGAGCGCTGAATAAAAGATGGTCGTTGCGATGCGGGGCACGAAAACCTTCGGCTCATCACTCATGACCCGCAGCGATTCCCGCAGCAGTCGCATCAAATCCATCGGTTAACTCATTTCTGAACTTTGACGGTATTTATAGTTTATAGTGTTCTGGCACTATAAATTATT
>CAZJQY010000193.1:0-3178 GCA_964548095.1 uncultured archaeon | reverse complement strand
ATCCCCACGAGAATTGATATGAAAGTAATGGCGACCGCCAGCAATGCAGCCACCCATGTGAGGGGCGTCGTTCCAGAAGTCAATGGCGAGGATTGGCTTCTCATTGCGGATGCGGCGCGGTCCCCGCAGTCTCATCAACTCCCGTTGCTCGGCGGTGGGCATTAGACTGGTATCAGGGTTAACCCCCACCGGGATGTAGAGGAAGTGCCAGCCAATGAGGCAGCCCTTCTCCACCAGCATATTGTGGAACTCATCACTGATAATGGTGTCAACATTCTGGCGGGTGACCATAACGGAAAAGCCAAAGGGCACCCCTACCTCTTGCAGGTTGTCCATCCCCTGCATTACCTTCTGGAAAACCCCTTTGCCCCGGCGGGCATCCGTTTCCTCCTCGAAGCCCTCTAGACTGAAGATAATGAGCATATTGCCCAGTTCGGCTAGCTGCTTGGACGCCTCTTTATCAATGAGGGTGCCATTGGTGAAGACCATAAAGAAGATGTCCTTGTGCCTCTTATAGATTTCCCACACGTCCTGTCTGATGAACGGCTCACCGCCGAGGATGACGATCCAGAATATTCCCAGTTCCTCACTTTCGTTCAGCACCCGGTCGATAACCTCAAACTCCAGGTCGTCTTTGGTACTATAGTTAGCAGCATAGCAACCAGAGCAGCGCAGGTTACAACGCGTAGTCGGACTGATAAGAAAAGTGCCGGGCACGGCTAGCCCTTGGCTCCGCAGTTTATTACGTCTCATGCTGCCATACCAGTGCTCTTTGATTAGCAGACTGTTTATTAGTCTCTCCCTAACATGGGAATTGGGTTGGCAAAATACCCGCCTCAGTAGCTCTACAGTTGGGTGGTGCTTCTTGGCGGTATCAATAAATGATTTGGGAAACCCACTAGGAGCCACCATCTTTAATAGTGAAAGGAATCTCCCCAAATTCTTGTCCGACAGCCCACCCACCAGGGGTAGAATCTGCTTTGCCGCCTGCCTCACTGCAAATTCTTTTAGTGCCATTATCTCTCTCCTTTCTCCTCATAATTAATGCGGAACAAGGGGCAAGATTCTCATATGTTCTGACCTTTTAACTAGCTCTTTTACATATTCAATGGTTTTCTGCTTTACGCCAGTCTTGGCTGCTATGTCTTTCATTGTCATGTTGGTATCTAATCCCAGAAGGATGAGGTCGAGTTTTTGATAAGGAATGCCTATAGCGAACTCATCAGTAATTCCAGGTAAAAGGTCTGGGCTTGGGGCTTTATTTAGAATCCTCTCAGGAATATGGAGGAACTCAGCAAGTTGTCTTACCTGTGTTTTATATAGTGGCAGGAGCGGTGTAATATCGGCAGCGCTATCGCCATACTTGACAAAGAAACCGATTAGGAATTCGGTTCTGTTTACCGTTCCCGTCACCAGGAGATTTTCACGCTCGGCATAAGAGTATAGAAGCACCATTCTCAGCCTGTGCTTCATCCTATAGTAGGCATTAGCCCTCTTAAGGGGTCCAAAACTCGTTCCCTCAAGTCCGCTTAAGAAAGGTCTTTCGCCGGTAAGTCTGGTATAGAGTTTGTAGATTCCCTTATTCGCAGCGCCGGCTATTTTCTTTCGGGCGAAGAGCGCCCTCGGTATATGGCTGTAAATCCCCATCTCACCCAGTATCGGCGTCAAATCTATCTTATCGACCCTGACACCCAGTGTCTCTGCCAAAAGCCTTGCGTCAGACTCACTGTCTTGGCTACTATCCCTTTCTGGCATAATCAAGCCTAATACCTTACTGGAGCCAAGGGCAGCCACAGATAGAGCCAATACTACGCTGGAGTCTAACCCGCCGCTTAAGCCAACGATTGCGCCTGCTTTATTGAAGTTGCCCACGCTGGTCTTGATGAAGCTTTTAAGCTCCTGACTCACCCTTTCTGAGTCTATCCACAGCCGTTCTGGTGTCAATTCCATTCTTGGCATTCCCTTTTAAACTTTTTCCCAGCTATTATTGTCCCCTCTTCTAGATTAAAATTAATGTGGCTGCCACTGGTCATCACTATAGAAAGCTAGACCAAGTACGCCCGGACCGGTGTGAGTCCCGAATACCGGTCCCAGTTCAATAAGGTCTGGCTCAACGCAGTTGAAGCGAGCTCGAACCTCTTTCTCCAAGGCTAGGGCTTCCTCAAGGGCACAGGAGTGGATAACTCCACCATGAATAGAGGCGCTTGTCCCTACTCGTTTCTCCATAAGCTTCAGCATATAGTCTACACCTTTAGCTCTGCTTCTTACCTTAGCCAGGGGTTTAACCTCTGCATTGTCAAGAGCCACGATTGGCTTAATGCTTAGCAACGAGCCAACTAGAGCCCTTGCCCCTCCGATACGTCCCCCCTTCCAGAGATACTTTAGAGTGTTGAGCATAGCGAAAATGCTAATGCAAGCGGTGAGTCGTTTAATGATTGTCTTAATCTGCAATAGCCCTTGTCCTTCCTCGGCAGCCCGGGCGGCAGCCAGGACCAGCAGCCCCATTCCCATAACATACCAGGATAAAATCGTTGACAGAAGGCTGTGAAGTAGTAGGGAGCACACTAGCCTTTGCCAGCTTTTGGTAGAATTCCTCATTGGTAATATCTACCCCCTCACTATAGACCCTGGTTCCGAAGGTAATCTTGAGCGGCACGACACGAATATCGTATCTCGTAATTGTCTCTGGCAGGAGGTAAGCACTGCTATCAGTAACGATTTTAACCTTATGGCTCAACTTCTATCTCCTAAGGGTACGGTTAAGCCTGAAAGTTAGCCACTGAGGGTGGTAAGCGCTTGTGGTTACTGGCAGCTATCATAGATTCAATCTTTTCTTTCAGCTCAGGCGAGGCTTTGCCAGTAACCAGATAACGGTCGAGCTCCTCATAGCTGAGTCCCAGCTCGCCTTCATCAGTTTGTCCTTGCCATAAGCCAGCTGAGGGGGGCTTATTTATAATCTGCTGTGGGATGCCCAAGAAGCTAGCCAGCTCCCTTACCTGCCCTTTGACTAGATTGCCTAAGGGCAGAATATCTGCCCCACCATCCCCATACTTGGTAAAGTAGCCTACGGAAAGCTCGCTCCTATTACCTGACCCAGCCACCATATATTTAAGCTGATTGGCAAAGTAGTAAAGGGTGAGCATCATTAGCATAGGCTTGAGGTTAGCTTCAGCTAGCC
>CAZJQY010000192.1:0-3196 GCA_964548095.1 uncultured archaeon | reverse complement strand
CCTGTAGAACTTTTGCTTGTGGATGGGAATCGGGTAATAGACTTCGGCGCCGACCCCTTTTTCTCTCAGCGCCTCGAGCACGCGGTCCCGTGACTTCCCACCAACCTTTATTGTGTACTGGTGGAACACGTGCGTGCAACCGTCTCTGACGGTCGGTGTCGTCAGCCAGTCGACATCGCTTATTTTTTCAGTCAAGTGGCGGGCATTCTCAATCCTCTTCCTGTTGAACGTATCCAGTCTTCTGAGTTGAACCAGCCCTATCGCTGCCGCGATGTTGGTCATCCTGTAGTTGAAGCCGAGAGCGTCCTGGTGGTACCTCACCCTCATGCCGTGTTGCCGGAGCATTCGCGTTTTCTCAGCAATTTCATCGTCATCTGTGGTGATCATCCCTCCTTCGCCGGCGGTCATGTTTTTTGTCGGGTAGAAGCTGAAGCAGCCGGCATTTCCCAATGAGCCAACTTTTTTTCCATGGTATGTGGCGCCGTGGGCTTGGCAGGCGTCCTCGATTAAGGAGATGCCGCGTTCTTGCGCAATATCGCGTATCGCGTCCAACTCTGCGGGGTGGCCGTAGAGGTGTACGGCGACGATTGCCTTGGTCTTCTTGGTGATGGCGTCCTTGATTTTTTTTGCATTGATATTGTAAGTCTTATCTTCTATGTCCACGAAGACGGGCTTCGCGTTGCAGAACAAGACAGTGTTTGCGGTGGCAACAAACGAGAAAGAGGGTATGATGACTTCATCACCCTGTCCGACTTCACGGGCGAGGAGGGCGAGGTGGAGGGCTGCTGTGCCGGAAGAAGTCGCTATCGCATGCTTTGTGCCAGTGTAGCGTGCGAACGCCTTCTCGAATTCCGCAACATCCGCACCTTCGGCTATCATTCCTGAGTCGATGACGGCCGCCACAGCCTTCTTCTCCTCCTCTCCCAGCAGCGGCTTCGCAATAGGTATCATTCACGTAACACAAAAGTTTTCCCGCAGGAACAGCACTTGTGCTTTTTCCCCTCCTTTTTGAGTTTCTCTCCGCACGCGCACACGCAACCGTGAGCAACCGCCGGATTACCGTACACCAGCGCGTGGGCTGGGATGTCCTTCGTCACCACAGAGCCTGCTCCAACGAGGGCGTACTTCCCGATTGTTATGCCGCAGAGGATAGTCGCGTTTGCGCCGATTGATGCACCTTTTTCAACCCTCGTTTGGACTGCCTTCTCCGGGTCCCAGATGAACGCGCGCGGGTACTTGTCGTTGGTGAAGCAGACGCCGGCGCCGATGAAGACGTCGTCCTCCAGGGTGACGCCGCGGTAGACTGATGCGTAGTTCTGTATCTTGACGTTATCGCCTACGGAGACGCCGTAGTCGATGTAAACGCCCTTCCCGATAACGCAGTTTTTTCCGATGCGCGCCTTCTCCCGAACCTGCGCCTGATGCCAGATCTTGGTTCCCCCGCCAACCACTGCATCTGCGGATACTTCGGCCGTCGGATGCACGAAAAAACCGCGCTTCATGCCTCAAGTAATTAACCGAAATAATATAAGAACCACGAGCGTATATACGTTACCATGCTGGTGCACGGCATCATCGGGTTCGGCTCGGTCATCATCGCGTCCGCGTTGTCCTACGCCTACCACTTCATCTTCGTGCGGCTTCTCCCGCCTGAGGCGTACGGGAGCCTCTCAGTCATCATCGGCGTCTTCACCATCTTCGTCATTCCCACGCAGACCATCCAGCGAATCGTTGCGCGCGATATCGCGAAGCTCTCGCACGAAGGAAAATCCGACGAAATCCGCTACGTATTCCAGAGCACGCTGAAAAGCGCGTCGGCACTTGGACTATTGGCGGCGCTCATCCTCATCCTCTCAGCGTACGCCATCTCATCGCTCTATCGCGAGCAGCGGCTCCTGAGGCCGCTTCAGTTGCTCGGCGTGCTAACGCCGTTGTGGTACATCTCATCGGTCCTCAAGGGATATGTGCAGGGGAGGGAGAAGATGTTCTTCGTCGGGCTTGTCCTCGTGCTCGAGCAGGTCGTCAAGGTCGCGTTGGCGGTTGTACTGGTCTTCCTGGGCTACCGTCTCTTCGGTGCGGCAGCACCCCTCGGCGTCGGGGCGTTTTTCGTCATACCCCTGCTTTACGTGGTGAGCCGCAGGGAGCTTCGTGGGCCGAAGAATATGTGCGAGACATCCTTTGACGGCTCCTTCAAAAAGATTTTCGCAACCGAAGTCCTGCTTATGGCGTTCATCTACCTCGACCTCTTCTACGTGAAGAAGTTTCTAAGCCCAGTCGATGCAGGCTACTATAACGTCGCCGCTCTTACGTCCAAGGTGCTCATGTACTTGATGGGAGGCATCATGTATGCGTTCCTCCCGAAGGCATCCAAGCTTACGCTTGGCAGGGATTGGAGCAAAATAAGGACGCTCATGGCGAAGTCTGCGGTAATCCTTCTACCCCTTTTTCTCGTGCTATCGCTTTTCCCGGAGCCCATCGTCCGGATATCCTACACGAGCGCCTACCTCCCCGCCGTTCCGGCGCTCAGAATCCTCCTCGCAGGCATGTTCCTGTATGCGCTCTTCACCATACCCTTGAACCTCATGTGGAGCCAGAAGGAGGAAGACTTCCCGCTCGCACTCTCAGCTGCTGTACTCCTGCTTGACGCAATCCTTCTTTACTACCTTGTTCCAGCGCACGGGCTTCTTGGCGCAGCATACGCGACCACCCTCTCCTCAATGCTACTGTTCGCCTTATCTTATGCGAAAATCAGGAACATGCGTACATTTAATCCGAATCAAGATAATCTTATGACATGAACAAATGGTTTACGCTTCTCAGGGTACAGCAGTGGTACAAGAGCAGTGTCGTCTTCCTCGCCCTCTTTTTCACCAACAACCTCCTGAACACCCCGCTTCTCGTAAAGACAATACTCGGGTTCGCAAGCTTCTGCATGGTCTCATCTGCCTACTATATCATCAATGACATCCACGACGCCAGGCAAGACCGGAAGCACCCTGAAAAGCGGAAGCGGCCGATAGCCTCGGGAGCGGTGAGCCCGACGCAGGCATTCTTGGCGAGCATGCTCCTGCTTGCGGCATCGATTACGCTCGCCTACACGCTTAAGCCGGTGTTCGCCGTCTTCCCCATCGTACTCTACGTCCTCAACCTCCTGTACACGCACTCCATCCGAAACATCGCCTTAGTCGACGTCCAC
>CAZJQY010000191.1:0-3198 GCA_964548095.1 uncultured archaeon | reverse complement strand
AAGCCAGCGGGGATTTAAGGCATCCCCAGTACCAACGCAGTCCAAGCCCTTAAGACGCGCCTGAGAGGCGATGTTCGGGACCGTCATGTCCGCGGAAGTGCCGCCACTCTCACGTGAGTGAATATGGAAATCAATGTTGAATTCTTTCATTTTAGGTTGTGGTGTGAGTGAAACGAACCCCACTCTTTTCCGGTGCTGTCATCGAGTATATATTTGTGGTGGCCTTTTAATTTACCTGTGATGGACTCTTCAGGGTCGCTGAGGTTCGACAGGAAAACAATGGCAGTCAAACTCTTCCAGAACATCCGCGACGAAGCACACAGGTTCGCAGTCAAATACCACACGCTCCTGAGGGCGAAGAGGGTTCTGAAAGGGAGATAGTTATGTCAAGAATCAGTGGTCAAAGACCGGTGGCATGTAAAACATCTACGGATGGTTCTTGACACGCAAGGCAAACTGTTCTAGTTTGCCTGCGCGTAGAATGCTCAAACGCTCAAAAATCGAAGATTTTTGGCGCACAGAAATTCCTTCGGAATTTCTCGTGAATCCGCAGATTTTTGGCACGCGCGATTGCCGGTAGCAATCGCCGCGACACTCAATTCGCTCTTGCAGCGAATTGGTGCGCAGGAATCCGAAGAGGATTCCTCGCGATTCGGTTCCAACCGAATTTTCTCACGGCAGACTTTGGCCACCAGTCGAAGACTGGTGGAAAAGTCCTAATTTTTAAGCTATATTTGTCTATAGTATACTATGGCAAATGGGGCGACGACGATACAGGTCAGCGTTGACCTGATAAAGCAGCTGAAGGGGCAAAAGATGTTCCCTCGCGAGAGTTACGAGGACGTTATCAGGAACCTCCTGGAGGATTGCAGGGAACTTAACGAGGAGACGAAGGGAGATATCGAGAAAGCAAGGGCTGAGATAAGAGCCGGCAAGTACTACACGCTTGAGGAAGTGAAAAGAGAGCTGGGACGATGATATATGAGATTCTGCTCTCCGAGTCTGCGAGAAACCAGCTAAAGAAACTAGATTACTCGGCGCAAGAGAGGATTCTGAATGCCCTTGAAAGGATAAGGATAAAACCCGAAAGGTACGTCAAAAAGCTGGTGGGGGACCCCGCATACCGGCTGCGAGTTGGGGACTACAGGGTACTATTGGACATAGACAAGAGCAGGCTGCTTGTACTTGTAATCAAGATAGGGCACAGAAGAGACATATATACGGACTGAATATTGATGCCATACAACTGACAGACCATACTGTTTATCTGCGTGCCCGCAGCGTCAACCTGCCGCTGAACATTTTTCATATTTCCATTCATCCAGACTTTTCTGACTGAGTAACCCTTTTGGAGGGTAAAAGAGCCCGATTACCATCCATGTTCCGAATTTGAAGTGTGTTCCAAGGATGAAGTGTAGATCTCGCTCTAGCATAAAATCGTAAAATCTTTCCTTTATTTTTTGTTGAACAATTTTTGCATCTTTTTCCTTTTTCAGCAAGTTTCTGACCAGCTCGTTCAGCTCCCAGTCAATAAGGATTATCTTGTGCCCCTTGCAGTCAATCTCATTAGCGCATTTGAACTGATATCTCAGTTCTATTGGCATCTTGACTTTTTCTCGCTTTTCCATGAAGTCCCCTGTCATGGAAAAACAGGCTTGGTCGTCGTAGATTTTCGTGTCGTTGACCTTGACTTCTATGCCGCTCAGAATTGGTTTTATGACGCCCAAACTTGCTTTTTCACCCTCCAGCTTCTCAATTGAGGATACTAGAGGCAGTATCTTCTTTATGGCATCAGCATCATCCAAAGGGGAATTCAGGTTCTTATAACCGAGAACTTTCCTGCTTTCCTTTCTTTTATCGTTGTCAGGTTCGCCTAATTCAACTTCGATAATGTCCTTTTTCTTAAAGCCTATCAGCTTCTCGCCATAAACGAATTTGAATGGGTAGAGCCGTCTCCACTCGCCTTTTTCAGTTATTCCTGCGACGCATACTTTATGCCCATACTTGGTACTCTCTTCAGGTGTTGCCCTTACGAACACGAGAATCTTTTCCTTGACTGTCATAAATGTCCAACCTGAATGTTTCTCAATCCTAAGTAGTCGGCTATCACGCCACGGTGACACATGTCTCTGTCGTGTTCAAAACACATCAACGCTATCCTGTTTCTCGCTCCAAAGGACGCTATTTCCTCAAGTTCCTTTTTCCTTTCCTTCAGCGTTTCCTTGTATACTTCAAACAGTTTTTTGTAGTCCTCTGGAGTCTCAACGTTTTTCCGCAGTTCGCCGTCTATTCCAAGTTCAGGTACATGTTTGTACGCAATTCCGACTTTCTGCAGGTATCCGCTGAGTTTCTTTTGCGTGAAACTGAGGTTCATACTGAACGGATTCCATCGGACGTCAACCAAAACCTCTATGCTGTTTTTTATGAGCGTGTCAAGGAATGCGTCTATGTCTCTGCCTTCATAACCTATAGTGAATATGCCAGGGGGACAAGGCGTTCTTTTAATTTTAGAGCTCTCGCTTTTAACAGTGTATTCCGGGTACTTGTCATAAACATAATCCTTTATTTCATTGTCCGATTTGAATCTCTCTGCGGTTTTGGCTATCTTCCTCTTTACCCCCGGATTTAATGAGGCTATAACGCCCTTTGCCTTCTCGGTGATTCCAGGATTCTTCTCATCTCCGCTAAGATAGCCCTTCAAACGTAACCCGTTCAGGTCAAAGTAACTCATATTAGAGAATGGGCCGTATCTGTAAGGGAAGAAGTTATAAAACTTGATGTCACTGTCAAGGGACTCCTCCTTCTTCAGCAGGAACAGATTTTTCTCTATCATAAACTTGGAAGACCTGCCCCTGGCTGAAAGCTCATCAACCACAGCCAGCAAAGCCCTCTGCCTATACTGCAAAACATCCCCTGCCATAAAACCAACCATCAAAACAAAATACGCCTTCCACGACCTTAAAACCACTGAGAGCAACGGAAAAATAAATCACTTAGAAGACCCCTCAACAATCCTAATCTCCTCCTCCGTGAGCCCATAAAGCTGGTAGACTATCCTGTTGACTTCCGAGTCCGCGGCGTCAATCTGCCGCTGAACCATATTCTTCTGGTACACGAGAATAGAGATATTATTTAAATAGTTGTTTTCCCTATTTTTTATTGCGGGTAAAGCCAGTAGGCCAGTGTACCTTGAGGTGC
>CAZJQY010000190.1:0-3226 GCA_964548095.1 uncultured archaeon | reverse complement strand
CCAGCCAAACTATACTTTAAACACTAACTGTCACCCATCACATGAGTTAGCACAGGCGGAGCGTCGTCGACTTTATTACCTTGTAAGCCGATAGTATATGGTCTGCTCCATGAAAAAAATCCGCGGTTCTCAGGAGGTTAATGCAACCAGCATGAGGAATTACTATAACATGATGAAGCACTCCTTCGAAGCGGCGTTCCGGGGCGATTCGCGCAGCCTGAACAAAACGGAGATAGACGCGTGCTACGAGTGGCGGATAGCGAACATACTCATCAAGGACACGCTCGAACCAGACTCCTGCTTTTCATATGACGAATGGGCGTCGTTCGCCCACTCCTGTGATGGAGGAATTGGGCTGTCGGCGAGCGACATCAAGAGGGCGGGCAGCGGAATAATGAAACTTTACGCCGACATGATGACAGCCTCAAGCGACATGTGGCGGTCCACTGAAGAGAGGAGAAGGTACAACGAAGCTGTGGAGCGTCTGAACAGGTTTCTGTCGGTTGAGATGTATTCGGCGGATGCCGTGCATGTGCCCTGCAAGAAGGTAGTGGAATCAACGCGCTATTAGCAGGAAAAAATATAAGATGGGCGAGGGTTTCATCCCCCGCCGTGTTTGTCCCGGATTTTAGCGTCCGGAATCAGAACCGTCTTTTCGACTTGTAGCAGTCGCGACAGTATACTGGTTTGCCTTCTGTGGGCTTGAACGGAACCTGAGTTTTAGCCCCGCACTTAGAGCATACTGCGTCGTGCAATTCTCTCCCGTACTGGTCTGAAGCCATGTCATTCACCTCCTTCTGTTTAATTGTCGTAGAATAAAAGATATTTTCAGCCGAATAACTTCGAATTGAAATATAATCTATTTAATCTACTGGATAGTTATACACCACATGCGTTAATAAATGCAACAAAGTGGGGTTATGGCTGAAAAACGCCCTCCTGCGCCGCATTATGAGGTTATCTCCCCTTTATTCGCCTGACAGGCTCAACTCGCGCGGGTTTGGCTGCCTCCCGCATATCCCTGAGGAGCTGGTCCCTTTGGGCTGGCACCTGGTCTAGGACGTCGGCGAACACCACGACTTTGTCGTCGGGCTGTGCTAAGTCCCCGATTTTCTTAAGCGCCCTGTCCTCCGGCAGGCCGACTTCGAGGTTCCCAGGCTCCGAGGAGTCGACGACGAATCTGAGGGGGGAATTCCGTTCCGGACGCACCCAGATAATCTTTGGCATCATTAAATATGGGTTGCCTGAGGAATAAAAAGGCGTAAACGAGGAAAAAAGCATTTGATGCAGTATGGAGTGGCATGCGCCCGCCTCCGCCTGAATCCCGTCAACCCAGCTTTTATATACCAGCTGTCAATCTTATACCATACTTTGGAGGTGATGATATGATTGGTTTCGGTTTTATTGTGCTTGCAGCACTCGCCATCGGCGCCTTGTATCTCATCGTCGTCTACAACGGCCTCGTGAGGCTTAAGAACGAAGTCGAGAACAGCTTCGCGCAGATTGACGTGCAACTGAAGCGGCGGAACGACCTGATTCCGAACCTCATCGAGACGGTGAAGGGGTATGCGAAACACGAGAGGGAAGTCCTTGAGAACGTGACGAAAGCCCGCACCGCGATGATGAACGCCACGACCGTAGAAGACAAGGCGAAGGCGTCGAACATGCTCACGGCGACGCTCAAAAGCCTGTTCGCGGTAAGCGAAAACTACCCGGACCTTAAGGCTAACCAGAACTTCCTGCAGCTGCAGGAGGAGCTCTCGGGCACGGAGAACAAGATTGCGTACTCGCGCCAGCACTACAACGACGTGGTGATGGAGTTTAACGTGCGGATTCAGGTGTTCCCGAACAACCTGCTTGCCGGCCCCATGGGCTTCGGGAAGAAGGAGCTTTTCAGCACGCCTGAGGCTGAGCGCGCGGTCCCGAAGGTCAAGTTCTGAAGGACGCGATGCAGACCATGTTCGAGCAGGTTAGGGGCAACAAGAACCGCTCCTACCTGCTCATGGGGGTTTTTATAGTAATCCTCGGCATATTAGGTGCAGTATTGGGGTTGGTGTGGGGCAGCACTTACTCTGGCGTAGCATTCTCGGTGGTCGTATCCATCATCTACGCGGTCTTCGCCTACTACAGCGGCGACAAGCTGATACTCAAGATGACGGGCGCCCGCCCGGTGACGAAGAAGGAGTTCCCGTACTTTTACAACACCCTCGAGGGGCTCGCGCTTTCCGCCGGCGTCCCAACGCCGCAGGCCTACGTCATCGACGACTCCGCCTTGAATGCCTTCGCAACGGGCCGAGACCCGCAGCACGCATCCATAACCGTCACCAAAGGCCTCTTAGACGTCATGAACCGGCAGGAGCTTGAAGGCGTCATCGCCCATGAGATGAGCCACGTGAAGAACTACGACATACGGTTTATGATGCTCACGACCGTTCTTGTGGGGCTCACAACGCTTCTCTCAGACTTCATCCTCCGCAGCATGTGGTACGGGCGCGGCGGAGGAAGACGAGGAAGAGACGGCGGAGGACAAGCCCAGATTATCCTGCTCCTCGTCGGATTCCTCCTCGCAATCCTTGCACCGCTCATCGGCCAGCTCATCAAGCTTGCTATAAGCAGGCAACGGGAGTATCTTGCAGACGCCAACGCGGCGGTGCTCACCCGCTACCCGCCGGGGCTTGCAAGCGCCTTGGAGAAGATTCGCAAGGACCCTGACCCGCTAGTAGACAACGCCAACAAGGCGACGGCGCATCTCTTCATCTCGACGCCGTTCCGCGACGCCACGGGGTTCGTCGCAAACCTCTTCAGCACGCACCCGCCGATAGATGAGCGGGTTAAAAGGCTAAACGCGATGTGAGGGGGGCCTTACTTCAGTTTAACGCTTACGCCGACAACACCAACCTTGACCTCGATTTTGTCTTCGCGGAGCAGCCAGCCCAAAGCCGCCATGAAGAGGGGCCCTTTCTCTTCGAAGGATGCTCTGAGTTCCCGAAGTTTTGTCTCCCCGTTTTTTTCGAGCAGACGATAGACGTCGCCGGCTGTCGTGCCGACTTCGGTCTTTACGTCGAGTTTCTCGGGGGGTATGTCGCGGGATTCGGCGAACTCTCGGAAGACGTTCCTGAAACCTTGCGGTCTGTTCGAGATAGGCATCATCACAATCACCTCAATTGATGCAACATTATTTTGCACCTACGAATAAATAGGTTACTGCAGGGAGCATGCACTACTT
>CAZJQY010000189.1:0-3240 GCA_964548095.1 uncultured archaeon | reverse complement strand
AAAATTTTATTTGACAGATTGTTTGTTTGAACACCCTGTGATAATCGCTTTGAACGCGGAGGTTATGGGGACAAGAACTCAAATAAAATTTTTGCGTTTTGACAGCCTACGATGCGTCAGACACCAAGAAAATCTATGAACGCTATACCGCCCCAGTATAGCATTTTTCAGCGAGTCAGACATTGAACACATTGATTTTTATAGGATGTCCGCGAATATGTTCTTCTGAAAAAATTTGCGAGGTGGTGACGTGATTGAAGTGGTGATAACAGGGATAAGCTACGTCGACGACGTGCCTGCAGACAAGCTCTCGAGCGAACAGTTAGAGGAACAGCTTCGTTCAGGAGCGACTGTCGGGCTCATCGTCCAATCAGTCAACGACCCTGAGAAGAGCGCCCTCATCGACTTGCTCGTGACAGCCGACGCACAGAAGACGCTCATACAAAAAGGAAGGAAAATCGCGATAGAACAGAAAAGCGATTACTACGTCATCCCCCGCGAGTGGGAGGAATACAACCTCGCGCAGGGAAATGGGAAGTTCATTGGAAAAGCTGTGATGCTTAAGGTGGGGATAAAGGATATTACAAGCCTGGCTTCTTTTAATCGTCACGCAGCTTAGACTATCTTTGTGGTTCGATTACTACCTTCAGGGATTCGGAGGCGTCAGCAACCAGCTTAAACCCCCTGCCTGCTTCCGCAAGACTCAGCCTGTGCGTTATCATTTCGCTTACGCGCACCTTGCGGGCGATGATGAAGTCTAATGCCCGAGACAAGTCCTTTGGGCTTGCGCCGTATGACGTCAAAACCGTTACCTCACTGCGCCAGAAGTCGTTTATTGGGACTGGAAGCTCGAAACCTGGTTTAGGCACGGCAAAATAGAGTATAACACCTCCCCGGTCAACACACGCCATAGCCTGCTTTGCAGCAGATTCCGCGCCAGCGGAAACGATTACTCTGTCTGCCGGACGACCCTCGTTCACCTCAAGAAGTTTTTTGGGTACGTTCTCTCTGGCGTCTATACTCACGTCAGCCCCGAATTCCATAGCCTTCTTCAGACGATACTCACTTATGTCTGTCGCGATGACTCGAGAAACACCATATGCTTTGGCTAGTTTAATGTGGAGTAGTCCTGAGATGCCACTCCCCAAAACAAGCACCGTCTGGTCTCCTCTCACACCCGCGAGTCTCTGCCCGCGCACCACACACGCCAGAGGCTCGATTAGAGTACCCTCCTCGTAGGACATCCCATCAGGCAGGAGGTAGACGCCGCGCTCAACATTCAACTTCGGGATGCGCACGTACTCGGCGAATCCTCCGGGGTCATAGTTCGTCTTATGAAGAGTCTCGCAGGCAGTCTCATGACCGCTTAAGCAGTAGCGGCAACTCCCGCACGGGACATGATGGGAGACGAAAACCCTGTCCCCGACATTATACTTTGAGACTCCCGCACCCACCTCCACAACCTCCCCAGTCATCTCATGACCCAGAACAAGAGGAGCCTTCCTAATCCGATACCACTCCATGACATCGCTCCCGCAGATGCCGCACGCCTGCGCGCGAACCAAAAGCTCGCCACGCCCAACGGAAGGCTTAGGACGCTCCTCCAGACGAACGTCCCTGTTGTTGTAGTAGACGGCAACACGCATGTTACTTCTTTCTTCCCTTAAGACTCTCAAACTTCTCGTAAGCCTCCTTCGGCGTCGCTTTCTCATGCACGACAGCCCGCACAGCCTGAATCATGGCGACCGGGTTTTCGCTCTGGAATATGTTCCGCCCCATGTCCACTCCGGCTGCTCCGGCTTGTATGGCGTCGTAAGCCATCTTAAGGGCGTCTTTTTCAGGCTGCTTTTTCCCGCCGGCGATGACTATGGGCACTGGACAGGAGTCTACAACACGCTCGAAGCCTTCAACGTAGTAGGTCTTCACAATGTGGGCCCCCAACTCAGCCGCCATTCTGGAGGCAAGCGACATGTAGCGGGCGTCTCTTTCCATATCCTTCCCAACGGCAGTTACTGCGACAACAGGTATGCCATACTCCACCGCCTCATCAATAACCTGCGTGAAAGCGAGAATCGTGTCCCGCTCGAATTCCGCGCCAACCATAATCGAGAATGCGACACCCGAAACATTCAGGCGCACCGCATCCCGCATGGAAGCGATTATTCCCTCATGAAGAAGTTCCTTCCCTATTATGCTCGTCCCGCCGGAAACACGCAAGACGATTGGAATATCGACTTCAGGGCTAATGTAATTCCGCAGCGCCCCCCGCGTAATCATGAGCGTGTCAGCGTACGGTAGAAGCGGGTTAACCATCTCGTTAAGACGCTCAAGCCCTGTGGTCGGCCCCATAAAGTATCCGTGGTCTACCGCAAGCATTACGGTGCGGCCTGTCTTCGGTTTGATAATCTTTGAAAGCCTGTTTCTTAGTCCCCAATCCATTTTTAATACCTCCTCCTTTATTTCTTAGGTCTGACAATCAAGTAGTCTTTGCCGATCAGCCAGTGATGGAAATCATAGGTTGAGTGGATGCAGTCACCTTTGCATATACTCCGAATTTTTTCATGCGCCTCAGAACCCTCCTCTTGCTCATTCAGCAAAAGCTGGATTGGACACGAAACATCCTTACAGTATTCCCTCCGCTGGTAGTCCACATAACCTGGAATAGACATGATAGATAAGTATGCGAAGCCCTATAAAAATCACAAGTTATACACCTCCTCAATCCTCCTCACAGCCTCCTCAAGGTTTCTTCCGACTGACACAACACCATGATTTAGTATCACGACGTAATCTGAGTCAGAGAGCGCGGAGGAAACATCCTCAGCCTGCTCAAGCGTGCCGTAAGGGTGCTCTCTTTCAGTAAACTTGAGTTTCAGGCGCCGTGCTTTCGCATGGTCTCCCACTACTGTGTAGTCGTGGGCGTGGACTACCGCGTTAACTTCAGGATAACGCTCGTAGATGAGCCAGTGCATGGGCGTCTCGCTCGAAGGCTCCTGCCTGCCCCGGACCCTCGCGACCAACTGAGCAGCATCAAAACCCACGACTTCGACGACATCCCCCACAGCAAGCTCGCCCTTGTTTTTACCGCCCACAGTAATAAGCATGCCTTCTTGAGTTCGGACACTCAGGTTCCCGCCGTTCGCCGGCGTAAGCCCACGCCCATTAAGGCGGTGCGAGGCTTCAAGAATTTTGGTTCTTCGTCGATTTTTGGGGGATAATTTGACTAGGGAGTCATATTGT
>CAZJQY010000188.1:2495-3264 GCA_964548095.1 uncultured archaeon | reverse complement strand
CGAAACAGTCGAAAGCCTGAAGGAGGTCTTGCGCATCCCCGTCATCCTCTTCCCGTCGGGGGCAGCGGGCGTATCACCGCACGCAGACTACTTATTCTTCATGAGCCTCCTGAACTCCCGGGACCCGCGCTTCCTCGTCGGCGAGCAAGTGAAAGCCGCCCCCCTCTTGAGCAAAATCGGCGTCAAGCCTATACCAATGGGCTACGTTGTCGTAAGTACGAGCAAAAAGCCTACGGCAGTTGAAGTCGTCGGTAAAGTCGACAGAATCGGCGAGAAAGACGCCGAGAAGGCTGTCGCCTACGCCCTCACCGCCCAGTACTTCGGCATGCACTGCGTCTACCTCGAAGCAGGCTCAGGAGCTGACAAACCGGTTCCCGACAAGCTCATCCGGGAAGTGAAAGACGCACTCGCAATCCCCCTCATCGTCGGCGGCGGCATACGCGACCCAAAGACCGCCCGCGCGAAAGTCAAAGCCGGAGCAGACGTCATCGTCACCGGAACAATCGCCGAGAAAGACCTGAAGATTCTCGCGGAAATAATCGCCGCCGTAAAAAAAGTTGTTGCAGAGTAAAGCCCCATACGGTTGACTGAAGACTATTTATAAAGCGTTCCAACTAATTTGTAATATGGATGAAAAACCTGTTGAATATAAAGAAAAATTAAATATTGGTGTCCTAGCATCAGTAATCTTTATTACTGCATTAATCGTGGGGGGGAGTGTATATCTATGGCAAGCATCTAAGCTTGACATGCTTGTTCAGGAGAAATC
>CAZJQY010000188.1:0-2395 GCA_964548095.1 uncultured archaeon | reverse complement strand
AGAGTTGGAACAAGACAAAACTGCTTTGGTTCAGGAGAAATCAGAGTTGGAACAAGACAAAACTGCTTTGGTTCAGGAGAAATCAGAGTTGGAACAAAAGTATTGTAAAGGTACATGGAAGAACGGAGTATGTATTATGAAAACATGTGTTGATTCTGATGTTAACGAGAAACCAGATGATATATACATCAAAGGAAGTGTAACCTACACAGATGAGAATGGGATTTCAACTACTATTTATGATGAATGTACTGGTTCTAAAATACAAGTCAATGAAATGTGGTGTTATGAGAGCCCTCAAGGTAGCACAAATTATGTTCAAGGACGAATGATATATAACTGTCCTAAAGGATGTTTAGACGGTGCGTGCATTAAATAAAAAATCAGCCTGCGCCTTAACTTCCTTAACTCCACAATTAACTGATGGAGTAAAGGAAGACAAACTGGACGTTTCAATGTGCGATTATTGCGATAAAAACGGGGTTTCTGTGTTTCCCACAGCTTTCTCATGGCCTGCTACCAGGACTCCATTTGGAAGTACTTCCGGCGCGGATACTGAATGCGTATCCTAGTGTCCGACACCCACGGACTGGTGCACCAGAAATCCTGGAGCCCGTTATGCCCGATGCGGTGGAAGAGGGCATACCGCCGAAAAATGCGTCAAATCCGGGACGCCCGCAAACTGCCCCTGCTTATAAGTGTCAATAACAACAATGCCTGCCCCCCTTAAGGAAGGCTGACCCACGCAGACGTTCAACCACCTAACACAAAACATAACCCCTAAATAGTAAAACCCCTAAAGGAACTCTACAAAACTATGTTTTTTTAGCTCGGCGTCTATGTCGTATCAACAATGATCGTTATCATCGACTACGGAGCCGGAAACATCCGAAGCATCCAAAACGCCTTCAAAAAGCTCGGCGCCACAGTAAAAGTCGTCGGCTCCCCCCGGCAACTTGCGGGCGCATCCCACCTCATACTCCCCGGCGTCGGCGCCTTCGGAGACGCCATGGAAAAACTAAAGCCCTTCCAAGAACCCTTAAGGAAGGCGGTCGACGCCGGCACGCCCTTCCTCGGACTATGCCTCGGCATCCAAGTCATCTTCGAGGAAAGCGAGGAATCGCCCGGCGCCGCAGGCCTCGGACTCCTACCCGGCACATGCCGGCGGTTCCCCCAAAACATGAAGGTGCCGCACATGGGCTGGAACACCATCGAGAAAAAGAAGGAGACTCCCCTCCTTGCGGGAATACCTTCAGGCACCTACTTCTACTTCGTCCACAGTTACTACCCCCTCCCCGAAAACCCCTCCACAATCGCGTGCGAGACAGACTACTCAGGCGTCCGGTTCCCGTCGGCGGTATCACAGGAGAACGTCCACGCAACCCAATTCCACCCAGAACGAAGCGGCGAACAAGGACTCAAGCTCCTCGGAAACTTCCTGAAGCTTTAACCCCCTCACACCGCGAACACTCTGATGAGATTCCACGTGTAGTAAATCAGCTCAAAACAATGTCAAAACGGATTCAGCCGCCCACAAACTTAAATACCCTGCATGTAATGTATAATCCGAGGTGATTCAGGTGTCCGCTAAAAAATCAATCAAAAAGAGCGCATCAGCGAAAATCAAGAAAGTATCCAAAGCCGTGCGAAAGGATTCTGCGAAATACGAGAAAAAAATCAAAGAACAACTCTCAACTGCCAAAAAAAGCCTGGAAGACCACTACAAGCAGTTTGTGACGGAATCCGGTAAAAACTGGGCGAAGGAATCAAAAAAATACAAGAAAAAAATCAAGAACGAAGTCTCAAAAGCCGAAGCGAAACTCAAAAAAACAGTCAAAGAAAAACCCGAGCAGGCGGTAATCGTAGCATCCGTCGCCGGAATCGTCGCCGGAGCGCTAATAGCATCACTGCTCCGGAAGAAGAGGTAGGATGGCGAAGAAGAAGCCCCGAAAGGAGAGCACCGTCGACCGCGTGGTCGGAGGCGTCGAAACCGCGGCAGCCCTCATGGGAGACTACCTAGACCGGCGCTACAAAATCGAGAAGAAAGTAGACGAACTCAAAGACAAAACCGAAGCGAAAGTCGAGGAACTTAAGGCGGAGGCAGTCCACTCAGCCTACGAAATAAAGAAGGGGTTCGTGCGGGCGGTCATCGAAATCATCCTCCTCTCAACCGGCATCATCGCCGTCATCGTCGGCGTCCTCGGCCTCCTCACACGCATCTTCCCCCTCGACGTCGTCCTCCTCGCCTACGGACTCATCATCAGCCTCATCGTCCTCCTCCAAATGAAGACGAACTGAAAAAAAAACAACCCCCATTCTCAAAGTCAGCGAACAGCATTCTAAAAATTAGGACTTTTCCACCAGTCTATATGACTGGTGGCAAAGTCTGCTGTCA
>CAZJQY010000187.1:0-3290 GCA_964548095.1 uncultured archaeon | reverse complement strand
AGGTCATAGCAATCGACTACATAGGTCGCTGGATAAAAGTAGCAGAAAATAAATAGAATAGGCCTACGTTCCTTCAGCTGATGGACTATTAGATAGCCCATCTCGCTCCCTTTCCCATCTTTCCCATTCTAGCCTGACTTTGACAGTTTGTCTTCTGTTTTTGCCGGAAAATGGAGTTTGAGTGTTCGGGGTTTCTTCGTGTTTTTGTCCTCGTAATTCACGCACCAAAATCAAGTGAAAAAAACACCCTAAAGCATCAAAGTTGGGATAAGATTCTGACGCGGCGTCCCTCAATACTTAGCTTTCCTTCGGCGTAAAGTTTTACTGCCTTAAGGAGGGCCTTGTGCTCTTGCTTGAGGATTCGTCGGGAAAGGCTTTCCTCGGTGTCGTCTTCCCTGAGGGGGACGGTCTTCTGGAGGATGATGGGGCCGTGGTCCATCCCCTCGTCGACGAAGTGGACGGTGCAGCCCGATACTTTGACGCCGTATTCGAGCGCGTCCTTCTGCCCGTGAATTCCCGGAAACGAAGGCAGAAGCGCCGGATGGATGTTGATAATCCTCCCGAAGTAGCGCTTGACGAAGGGCGCGCCGAGCAGGCGCATGTAGCCGGCAAGGCAGATGAGCCCGACACGCTCAGCCTCAACTACAGCCGCAATCGCCTCATCGTAGGCTTCCCGCGTCTTGCCAGCCGAATCGAGGAAAACCGCTCTTACGCCGTGGTTTCGCGCACGCTCGAGTGCGTGGGCGTCTTTCTTGTCGGATACGACAACGACGACTTCGCCGGGTATGACGCCTTCCTTGCAGGCATCAATGATTGCCTGAAGGTTTGATCCGCGCCCTGACGCGAGCACCCCAATCCGCAATGGCATAGCCGTCACCGAGTATAATATTGATTGTGGAGAAATAAATATAGGATGATTTCAGCGCTGATGATTGGGTGGGTCGCGGTCTTGTTCCTCATCGCCGCAAGCATCGCGGACCTGCGGAGTGGGGAGATTCCCGAGCGGGTGAGCGCGGGCTTCATCGCCCTGGTACTCGCCGTTGCAGCGCTTCAGGCAGCGCGCGAAGGAAGCATTCGGTTCCTTACGTCGTCCGTCGTCATGGGCTTTCTCTTCTTCGCCTTCGCCTACCTCGTCTACCGCCTCGGCCAGTGGGGGGGAGGCGACGTCAAGCTTATGGGAGGCATCGGATGCGCGCTCGGGCTCATGGACGCCCTCGGCTTCCACTGGCCGAACGCGAGGATTATGCCGTACCCGCTCTCATTCATCGTCGGCATGGGAGTCCTCTCACTGCCTTACGCGCTCGTCTACTCGATGATTCTTACGGCCAAGAAGCCGGACGTGCTTTCGGAGTTCAGGACGTATGTGAGCGAGCCCGCCATGAAAGCGCTTCTCGCGTGCGCATTCGCGCCTTCCGTGGCCGCCTACTTCATGAACTACCGGACCCTCGCGGGACTGTACCTCTCCATCCCAGCAGTCCTCTCCGCAATCATTTACCTTAAGGCCGTCGAAGAGAAGACGCTCAAAAAGCGCATGCCCGTAAGCGAGCTTGCTGAGGGTGACGTGCTGGCTGAGGATGTCGTCGTTGACGGCGTCCGCATCAAGTCCGAACACGCGATTGAGGGGCTTAGCAGCGCGCAGGCCGAGCAGATTCGCGAGCTTGCGCGCGAGGGGAAGATACCTCCTGAGGTTTTGGTGAAATGGGGGCTCCGGTTCGCCCCCATACTCCTCCTCTCCTTCGCGGTAACCGTGTGGGTCGGAAACCTCCTTGAGATGCTCTTCTTGAGCGTAGTCTTTTAGCGGCCCCCCAAATCGGCTATTTCTTGACGACGATGACTTTGCCGGCTGACACAATCTCGTCCTTGCTCATAAGCTTCGAGCCGACCTTTACGGCATACATTTCCCCGCCCTTGAACAAGACCTTCCCGATTTTCCCGAGACGCTCACCCTGCAGGCTGTAGACGTCCTTGTCGGAGAACTGCTTGAGCGTAGTTTCCACATACTGGATTTCGCTCATGAAGATGACGCTTATGAGCTTAATCCAGAATCCGAACGAGACGATGCCGATTGCCGCCCAGAGGAGGAAGTCGCCGAGACGGTATTCCTCAATCCAGAATTTCGCCCCCGTTGTGAGCATGAGGTCGAGGAGCACGAGGAACGCGAGGAGGAGGAGGTTCCGCCTCACGCGTATGGGCTCGTGCGTCGAAAGGTCGTCGATGATTCTGCCGATGAGGATGAAGACTACGGTCAGCACGATAAGGTCGGCGATTTTGGTGTTGAGCAGGAAGACGGATGAGGAGTCGAGCGTCGAACGCAGGTCGGTGAGGTCTAGGGGATTCTCCTTGAGGCCGCCGTATGCAAAGCCGATGCCGATGATGAATGCGATGAAGGCGAGGATGTAGGTGAGCGAGCTTATCTTGCCTGCGGATATCGATTTGATGAAGCCGGACGTCCACTGGAAGAACTCCTCCTCAAATCCCATCCCCTTGATGATGAGGTATATGCCGATGATGCCGAAGATGAAGCGGATTGCCCCGAAGCCCACAATCCATAGGAGGACGAGGGCGAGGCCGGGAACCGCGAACATGAGGCGGGCGAGGTTTGGGTCCTCGGACACCTCTTTTAGGAAGTTGAGTATCGTGAAGTAGGCTTTTTCGAGTTCCTTGCTTTGGCGGACGACAATCGTTTTTACGGAGGTTATCTTGATTCGGGACTGTAGGATGGGGAGGATTTGGGCGTCTTCAGCGCCGTCGGTTACGAGGATGAGGGATTCGGGCTTTAAGTCGGCAATCAGCTGGTCTATCTGCCGTGTGAGTTTCTCGTCCGAGATGATGCCAACGTTTGAGTCGCCGGTAACCGTTGCAACTTCGCATTTGAGTTCTCTCGCGAGTTTTACGGCGCCGTAGATGGCGTTTAAGTCAGAGTCCTCGGGGTCGGCGATGGCGAGCGACTGCGCGACTTCGAGGTTCTTTTTTTCGCCGACAATCGGGCCCGAAACCTTGGTTTTGACGCCGATGTCGTTGTCCCGGTCGACGCACAAGACGAGGGTTTTCATTGGAGGATTATTTTATTCGGTTACATGCACTTAAATAGGTTTCCTGAAAATAGGTAATGCAGTTATGAGGTGACAAGTGATGGGTTCAGAAGACAGGTGTCCGACGGGTATTGAAGGATTCGACGAGCTGATTTCTGGCGGTTTCCCGAGGGGCAGGAGCATCCTCGTCTTCGGGGAATGCGGGACCGGGAAGACGATTTTTGGCGCATCCTTCGTCCACAACGGGGTCGCACGCTA
>CAZJQY010000186.1:2028-3298 GCA_964548095.1 uncultured archaeon | reverse complement strand
GACGCAAACCTCGGCCTAGGGTGCGGTAATCCAACAGCGCTCGCCGAGATAAAGCGGGGGAGTACAGTCCTAGACTTGGGTTCTGGAGCAGGCTTCGACTGTTTCCTGGCTGCCGGAAAAGTGGGGAAAAAAGGCAAGGTAATCGGCGTAGACATGACCGAACAGATGATAAAGAAGGCGAGGGAAAACGCCAAAAAATACGGGCATAGTAACGTGGAATTCCGCCTGGGGGATATAGAAGAATTACCTGTTGAAGACAACTCCGTGGACTATATCATCAGCAACTGCGTAATCAATCTCGCCCCGGACAAACCTAAAGTGTTCAAGGAAGCGCACCGGGTCCTTAAGAAAGGCGGAAAATTACTGGTCTCGGACATAGTTCTCCTGAAAAAACTAACCCCGAAACAGAAGGCTGACAAAGAACTTCTCGTAGGCTGCGTAAGCGGAGCCGAACTTAAAGACGCCTATCTGCGGATGATGGAGGACGCCGGATTCAAGGTGCATGTGAAGTCAGAGGATAAGTACCTAGTCTGGGGGCAAGACGGCAGTCTTCCCATAAAGAGCATCAAAGTTGAGGCTCAAAAGCCGTGAAAAAATGTTACAGGAGGATGAGGGGATGAAGTCGAAGATACAGTCGGAAAACTCACCGAAGAACTCGGAAAATAAGATACAAAACGGTGTGAGCCCTAGAAGCCTGCTTATCCTTGCGGGCATAGTCTATGTGGTGTTGATTGTCGCGGCCTCAACAATCCCCAAATCAGTGGAACCAGCCGCCACAACAACCACGACAACCTAACCTGTTGAAGCAGCCCCCACATGTGGCGTAGGCGAAGCCTGCGAAGTAGCGGCTAATGACGTGAAAGTCGAAGTCTACCATTTCCACCGGACTAGCCAGTGCTGGTCATGCAAGACGCTTGGGGCGTTAGCTGAAAAAACAGTAAACACGTACTTCAAAAACGAACTCGAATCAGGCAGACTAAAGTTTGGGCACATAAACGTGGAGCTGGCCCAAAACTCGGAACTGACAAACAAGTACGGCGCCACAGGCTCCTCGCTCATGATTGGAACATACAAGGACGGGAAATTCACTAAAGAAGAAGACACCAAAGTATGGTACAAATTAAACAATGAAGAGGACTACCTAGGCTACCTGAAGGGCATTCTAGACAAGAGGCTTAATGGGGACCTGAGTTAGGATGGATTTGATGTCTTTCATGGAGGTGATGGGGTCAAACAACATACCCATAATAGCCGCATTCTTCATCGGCCT
>CAZJQY010000186.1:0-2018 GCA_964548095.1 uncultured archaeon | reverse complement strand
AAACATAACCGCAATAGCCTACATATCACGCAAAATAGGCAACAACAAGCAGACAATACTCCTCGGCCTAATTTACACTCTAGGCCGCACAATCACCTATGCAGGCCTGGCCAGCTTGATAGTATACGTCGGCTTAAACACGCAACAGATAGCGTTATTTCTGCAATCTTACGGCGAAAGACTAATCGGGCCGGTGCTAATTTTCACAGGCCTCGTGATGCTGGAGATGATAAAACTCGACTTCGGGGTCGGAGGCGGTAGAATGGAAAAACTGAGGGAAAAACTCGCGGAAAAAGGATACTCCGGAGGATTCCTCCTTGGCGCACTGTTCGCACTCGCATTCTGCCCATTCAGCGCAGTACTCTACTTTGGGATGCTCATACCCCTCGCCCTGAAAGCCCACGACGGAGTAATAATACCGTCCGTGTTCGCCATCGCAACAGGACTGCCGGTAATACTCGCCTCCATAATACTAGCCCAAAGCCTGACCAAACTAGGACACTACATGGGAAAAATACGCGAAACAGAAAAATGGACGAGAAAAACAGCGGCAATAATCTTCATACTAGCCGGAACATACTACGCAACACAAGCATTCATGCAAATAATCTAGGTCAACTGCTAACAAACCCCGCTGGCCAAAATAATTCTAAACCGATGATAACACCCTGTTATCATCACCCACCTTGTTATCCTCCTCAAAAGGAATTTAGAGCATCTACGTCTTGACCCAAGCCTTGATGACCAAGTAACATTCCAATAGCCTAGTGGAGTCCTCTCATTATTTATTGTGTGCGTCCATAATTTTAGGAAGATGATTGTCGCGGACTCGAGCTCCATGATTTCGCTTGCCTTGAACTGCATGTCCGGCGTTCTCGGAGACTTGGGAGTGAAGGTTACTGTCACGCCGGCGGTCTACGACGAGATTGTGTCGCGCCCCTCAGAGAGCAGGCGGTATGCGTTGGAGGCGTTGCGCATCAACAAACTCTTCAACGACGGCGTTCTGTCGAAGGTTGCCGCAGACAAGGGCGTCACCGACCGGATTCTCTCGCTCTCGAACTCCGTCTTCGAGGTGAAGGGAAAGCCGCTCACCATCATCCACCTGGGGGAGGCTGAGGCGCTGTCGCTCATAAAGACTTTGGGGGCTGACGCGCTCTTGATTGACGAGCGTACGACCCGTCTTCTGATTGAGGATCCGCAGGGGTTGAGGGGTTTCCTTTCCGAGCGTGCTAACGCTTCTGTGCGGATGAACGAGCGCCGTTTCCGCGAGCTTTCAGCGTATATTCCGAGGGTTCCGGTGTTGCGTTCGACGGAGATTGCTGCCTTGGCTTACGAGGCGGGTATCCTGCCGAAGATGCTGAACGCTTCGGGAAAGCACGTCCTGGACGCGAGCCTTTCAGCCCTCAAGTTCTCGGGGTGCGCGATAACGTGGGAGGAAATCGACGAGTACCTGCGGATTATTTCTTAGGCTATAGTCCGAGAAACTGTATTGCAAGACCGCAAATAAGTATTGCAGCCCCCGCAAGGGCGTGGGCGTATCTATCCATCTTCTCCATCGGCAGCATGTTGACTCCCATGTAGGATACTGTCACGATGCCAAGCATCGTTGCTACTGTTACTGTTCCGAAGACGCCGGCAACTAATGTTACTCCAAGCATGCTGTTTTTCGCGGCGGGGTACATGACTATCGGTATAAGCGGCTCGCAGGGTCCGAGCACGAATATTGTGAACAGAATCCACGGGGTTATGTTCTTTTCCCCCCGTTTATCGTGAACGTGGGCGTGTTCGGTGTGGTGTGTGTGCGGGTGGCTGTGGAGTCCAGCCCCATCATGGATGTGTATGTGCCTGTGGGGGCGGTTCTTCCAGGCCGCCCTTACTCCCCACACGAAGTAGGCCAGCCCGAATGCTATGAGAGCCCAGCCTGCGAGGTTTCCCCGGTATGACTCGAAGCCCTCCAGTTTAGTGACTGCCACCCCTAAAGCTATTCCCATGAAACCAAGTACAACTGAGCTTAGTAT
>CAZJQY010000185.1:0-3308 GCA_964548095.1 uncultured archaeon | reverse complement strand
AAGGCGAGCATTCCGCCAACGTCAGAGAGAGTGAGCGCCGTCTTGACTGAGACACGCTCCGTCTGCCACACCTTAACTTTCGTGCCGTTCACGTAAGCCTCGGCCAGACGAAGCTCCGTCTTGTTCTGGATACGCTCGATGTTTCTCTCACGCGCCTCAATGCTTGCGTTGGATGCGTTCCCCTGGGAGAGCGATTTGTTCAGCGCTTCGACGGCCTGCTGTCCCTTAGAGTTGTTTACGCCTCCGTATTCGGGTGCTTCGGCCGCTTTCTCGCGGAGTGTGGATGATGAGGGGGGGATTTTGTTTTCTTTTCCGCGCGAGACGCCATTATTCTCCGGGTCTGAAACAGCCTGAGCCGTGCACAATGAAACGATGATTAAAATCGAGAATGCCGCAATTTTTATGTCTTTCATTCCAACTTCACCTCTTAGTTGACGGATACGTTCCCGCCGTCTATTTTAACTTTGTCCCCAGACTTTATTTTCTCTATCTCTATCTTGTCTACCGCCGGTATGCCGCTTATGATGCAGCCGACTGCAACAATCGTCTCGGCTTCTTTATTGAGCATCGCCAACGGTGCTTTGCCGGCTTTCGCAAGCTGGTATATCGTGTACGGCGCGACAGTAGAGCCTTTCCCGTAGGGGAAGACGAGAATCTTCCCAGAGATGCTTTGTCCGTCTATGTCTGATTCCTTGTCGGTGACGACACCCGTCTTCGCGTCAACGCCGCCGTAAAAGCTGATCGGATTGGCGGAAACAAGCGCCTCGCCGGAAACCTTCCCCTTGTTTATAATACGCCCATTATATTCCATATTAAGCCTCCTTCCCGGAAGAAAATGCTCGACCCCTGTTTTCAATACTGACGACGACAAGCATTGAGTGCGTTGACGGGTCGTATGAGGATGACAAGTCGTCGCAAAAAGTCTTGACGAGAAAAAGACCCTGACCGACGCCTCCGATTTTACCTTCCGCCTCACTTTTTACGATTCGGGCATACAGGCTGTCCTCGTAAGCTGTAGGGTCGCCTGCCTCCATAAGGGCTTTAAGCTCCGCCTCCCGCACTCTTTCAAGTTCAGCCAAGTCGGCACCCTTCGCCTGCTTCCAGGATAACTTAATCAAAGCGCGCTCCGATGTGACCGTAGCCTGCGCAGCCAACGTGCAAGGTTCACAGTAGTTTACGGCATTGGGAATCATCTCATCAACAGCAAGGCTTGCCCCCGCAATCTCGCGGGCGCCGAATTTTTTCTCCCGCATCGTTAGCTCAACGAGGCGGCCGAATTCGTCGAAAGCCGTTGTGCGCTTTCCCACCCTCTCAGGAGTCACCTCATAGGAAGCCGATATCACATCACGCTCCTTTTTTCCGGTGAAGGTCTTGTGCTTTAGTGAGCCCATCTTCCGGTCACCGCCGTCTCAAGGCATTTTTTGAAGTCGCCTATGTGGACGGCCATCTTGTTTTTCCCGCGCGCATAGAAGCAGGCTTTCGCACTGGTTGTGGCCATCGTCTTGAAGCGGCCTTTGATGGGGGCGACGACCATGCAGGTGTCGACGGCCATCTTCCCGCCAGCATCCTCTATTATCTTAGTGTAGCCGCGCTCGTCGGCGATGTCTTTAGTCGGGCGCGCAGTCGCAACCCAGAGTTCGACGCCGGCTTTAACTTTCTTGTCCTTAAGGTACGCGGCGACTTCCGCAATCTCCCTGATGGAGGCGTGCGGGCACCCCAAGGACACGAAGTCTACGTCCCCCGCCTCATCGTTCAAAGCCTTGTAGGCTTCATCCAAATCCTTCTTCGCAACTACAACCTTCTCCTTCGGCTTCTTGTGGAGGCTCGCCTCCGGCGTCACACCCTTCATGTGATACAACGCCGGGCCGCCGTAGGTTATGAAGGATGCGCCAAAGCTCTTAAGGTAGTCTGTGTTCGACGCCCCGACTCCCGTTATGTAGGGAATCCTGCCCCCACTTATCTTTCCCAGGACGTAGCCGAGCGCGCCGTAGTCTGCAAGCGACTTAACCTTAGCCTCGACTTTCACGTATATTTTCGGCACCCTGTTTACGTCAAGGTGTAGGCCGTATGCAGGAGTCTTCCCGACCATCGCCGCAGCGATGGCAGACGGCCCACCCTCGCGGTTTGAGCGTGCTCCAATCACGGAGTTCGCGAAGGTTACTGCCGAAGACTCGGCCCAGGCGACGTGCTCGCCGAAGGATGGGAGGTTTCCGATAAGATACGGCGTGCACGTGCACGTGGTGACGATACCCATCTTCGAGAACGCCTCGACAACCTTCTGCTGCTTCCCCGCGAACTCATCTGAGATGCCAAGCTTCCTCCAATCGCGCAAGTCCATGCCTGCGGGATTCAAGGTCGTGAGCACCTTCACCTGCCCGTCGCGGGCGAGCTCGTCCAAGTACGCAAGGCCTGCATCCCCCAAGTTGTCGTAGGATACGCCTGCGACCTGCACCGAGCCCACGGGAATGAGTTTCTCTGCGCCGTAGATTTCGCCGAGCGCGACAAGAATCTTCATCGACTTCGCGGCGGCATTCCCATCCGCGCCGTTTAAGACACGCTCCTCCTCTTTCGTGAGAATCATTTTAATCACTAGATAAGTATACGAGATAACATAAAAAAAGTTACTCGCCCGTATACTCTAAGATAATTTTGAGGTCTTTTTCTTTGAATAGTATGTCAAATTTTTCGAAGAAACCCTCTCGCCCCAGTATAACACCCACTTTCCGTTTTGATGCGATTGGAATGTAGAATGGTATTTTCAGTTTATGGTGCTCTTCTAGGGTTCCATCCTCTCGTTTCAGGCCTTCCACCTCCACCCAGAGATCCCATTCAGTGCAGTTGACTCCCGGCCCTATCGTGTCAACCTTTACGGGCTCTTTTCTCGTGTGTTTTATCCCCCAGATGCTGGCGAGATCATCCTGTATGAAAGACACGCTTGAACCTGAATCCAACAAAGCTGTTGTGTGTATCGGCCGGCCGTTCTCCCGGTAACGTATTCTCACAGGAATCTTAGGGTAGAGTTCACCACCCTCTGAGACGTACCCAAAACACAAACTCATTTCACACGGGTTTAGATTAACATTAAAGCCTTTCCGTAAACTCTATCCAAAAGGGGTTCTTTACCAGTCTTTTTTTTAGCTTTCTCATACACCGTCTTAGCGCTCTTATCAACAGCAACAACTTTATCGTCTACGATAGCAATCCAGTTCCCCTCATACTTCCCGAAATCATTCTTCAAAAGAAAATTATACTCAGCCAACATCTTAAACACTACCATATTCAACAAACACGTTAAAAAACCTTCGATA
>CAZJQY010000184.1:0-3328 GCA_964548095.1 uncultured archaeon | reverse complement strand
CACGGACGGCGAGGCATTGAGCGCGAGACTCATCCTAAAAATCCTCGATGAGGCATCCGACGACATCACCGTCGTCAACGCGCATTTCCTTGATGACGCAGGGAGGAACACCTTCCACGGCGTCACCATCAGAAACTTGGACGCCACACCGCTTCTTGCAGAGTACTTCAGAGACAAGGCAGGGAAGCCTTTCGTCATCGCCCCCGACGCCGGCTCCCTCCAGTACGCCAAGCGGGCGGCGCATTACCTCGACTGCGACTTCAACCACCTCCAGAAGAAGAGGGTTTCCGGCGAGGACGTCATCATCCGCGACAAGACCATCCCCGCCGCGGGGAAAGACATCATCATCTTAGACGACATCATCTCGACGGGCGGCACCATCGTAAACGCCTGCCGCGTGATTCGCAGCTGGAAGCCGGCGAGCATAAGCGTCGGCTGCGTCCACGGCCTGTTCATCTGTAAGGGCATCGAGTCATTTAACACCGTCGTCGACAGGCTCGTCTGCACGAACACACTGGAGACGCCCATCAGTAAGGTGAGCGTCGCAGGCCTTGTCAGCAGGGACTTGAAGTCCCAGTAAGATGGGGGCTTATTTGGCTGCGGCGGCTGTCGTAGTTCTGATGTTTGTTTCTGGGTGTATTGGCGAGCGTGCGACGACCACCACCTTGCCTTCGAGTATTTCCCTGCCGGCAGATGAGATGCGGCAGGCGTGCTTTGAGGACGGATTTTGCGTGAGGCTTGAGGTTGTGCGGGAGGAAGGCGAGCTTTCTCGGGGGCTTATGTTCAGGGAGAATATTTCAGGCGACTATGGGATGCTCTTCGTGTTCCCCCAGATGTATCCTTACTCCTTCTGGATGAAGAACATGCGGTTTCCCATTGACATGATTTGGCTGGATGACGGGTGGATGGTGGTGCACGTCGAACGCGACATCCCGCCGTGCCGGCAGGACCCGTGTCCGTCTTATGTTCCGAAAGCTGCCGCACGCTACGTCCTCGAGGTCGCGGCAAACCAGACCATCGCGCACGCCATCCGCGAGGGCTCGCAGATTAAGGTCGCATCCTAGGGGAGCTGCCAGCCGTCCTCGCCGATGAGGGGGACGAAAACACAGCCGCTGAGGTTCTCCGTTACGGCGCCGCCGTCTTTTTTTCTCACCCGCATAAGCTCCTGGTATCCCTGACTGCCGACTGGGACAAGAAGAATCCCATCCAAAGCCAGCTGTTCGACGAGAGCCTTTGGCACCCGAGGTGCGGCGGCTGTGACGATAATTCGGTCATACGGTGCGTGCTCTGGAAGGCCGACGGTTCCATCCCCCTCCACGACCGAGACATTCCGTAACCCGCATGCCGTAAGCCGCCCCCTCGACCATGCAACCAGCTCCGGCACACGCTCGATTGTGTACACCCACCCCTTCTTCGCGATTTCCGCCAAAACCGCAGCCTGATACCCGGAGCCTGCGCCTACTTCAAGAATCTTCGAGTTCTCAGCCACCAAAAGAGCTTCAGACATAATCGCAACCATATGAGGCGCGGAAATCGTCTGCCCAAAGCCAACCGGCAGCGGGTTGTCGTCGTAGGCGCTCGCTCGCAGCTTGTCGGGGATGAATTCCTCCCGGGGAATCTTTCGCATGGCAGAAATCACGGCGCCGGTCGAAAGGTATCGTTGAGAAACGAGGCGGTCGACGAGCTTCACGCGCCGTGTCGTGTAATCCATTTTCAGCCCCCGCTAGCGCATGCGGGGGATGTATCGTGCGGTAGAACTGCCGGAGGATGCCTGCTTTTTCGCCTCCACCCGCTTCTTAAAGTCTTTTTTGTTGTGGGCTGCCATCCCGTAGTCCTTCGTGTGTTTTTTATGCTCGGATTCGTCGAGGAGGGTGTTGGTGGAGTCAGCGCGGTAGTTCTTCCAGTAGCCCGTCATGCGAGGCGCTGTGGGCTGGGTTGAGTACGTCATCTCATTGGGCCCGAACATGGTTGACGCCTGCTTGGGCGGAGTCAGAGAGCCGCGGCCGCTCATCTTCAGCTTCTTTTTTTCTTCGTTTGGATCATCCGTCATTGCGTTATGTTATTTTGACCACAGAGTAATATATTAATGCCATGAGATTCTGGTTGCCATCGTTACTCGCCGTCTGCCTGCTTCTTGCAAGCGGGTGCCTGGAATCCACGGAAAACAACCAGTCGAGTGAGAAATTCCGCTGCTCGGACGGAAGGATTGTCGCAGAGCCGATGCTTTGCATCAACGAGCGTACGACAACCTTTGAGACAACGAGCGTCCTGGAATTGTCTACGTCGAGCAGGCCTCCGACGCTCTTCCCGACAACCTCTTCCTCGACGACGGTTAAGCCTATCGAGCCGGTGTTCAAGACGACGACGCTTCTTGAGCCTTGCGCTAACGCCGTCTTGGATGATGGGGAGGACATCATTGACTGCGGCAGTTCTTGCTTCTGCCGCATCCTGCAGTTTACTCACCACGGTGAGCAGCTTATGCACGAGCCATCCGGCTATCTTTTCGCGTGGAACAACACCGTCACCGTGAAGGAGGGTGAATGCGGACTAGGGGATTGGCCGTCCAGCGCAAGCTACTTCCACAAGGACTGCAAGAACACAAAACAAGTCTTTAACGCGACGACACCTTCATCCCTTGTTGACGTACGCTACCTTACGGGCGGGAACTCGTATTTCATCGACCGTCTTGAGTTCGGCATCCTCCAGGAAAACGAGTCCGACGTCATAATCGCAGTCAGGCAAGACCCCGAGACCCGCAACCTAACAAAACCTTACACAGTCATGTCTGTTGGGGGTTCAGGATGCGAGTTTAAGGATGTCGGATTATGCCAGCGAAAATATGGGGGATACACGCTGCGACTCATCGAGCGGGAGACGGAGCGAGTCAAGCTCCAAGTGACCGCACCCGACGGCGACAGCCTCCCGAGCGTTTGGGTGGGCGCAACACCGGTTCAGATACGTGATTTGAGTGTCGGCGCCATCCGGCCGATAACCCTCGGCGGATACGCGACGTTATACGTCAGGTGAATCCAACCTGTGCGATAGTAGATATAGCGAGTTAAACGTGTCCGAAACAAAAAGAAATTCCTCGACGACAAGAAAAAACTGTTGGAGATGCTAGAACCATAGCGCGCAACAACCCGTGTGGTTTATATGTATGAGAGCCTCCAAATACATTAGGATAACATGACAGTAGGCGTTCTGGAATACCGGGACGAAGAGTTCATCTTCGACGTTGTGACGGCGCTCGCAGACCTAAAGCCCGAGTTCATCCACCTCTCAGAGCTCCCCCTCGTATCCAAGGCGGGATACGGGGTGATCATCGACC
>CAZJQY010000183.1:0-3347 GCA_964548095.1 uncultured archaeon | reverse complement strand
CAAATGTAGTTTCTTAAGTCGGATGTTTGTTTTCCCGGCAAAGGCTACCAAAGAAAAAACATGGACAAAAACGACATTCGTTTAATACGCCTGCCTGCGATAGCGAGAGGAGACAAGCATCCGACTAAACACAAATAAGAGGTGATGAAATGATAAAAACAATTGCGGCATTGGCTTTGATGGTTATCTTGGCAGGTATTGCCATAGCTCGCCCAGCGGCATATGACTCAGATGCATATGCCTACGCGGGTTGGCATTACCGGCAAATGCTAGGTCACCACGGAAGCCTGAACGGTTTGGAGAATAGTTACGTGTTATCCCCCATGTACTCTCAAAGAATGCATGCGTACTCAAATACGGGAGGTACTGGCTTGGTTGGGACGGCTGGACTAGGATGCCATTGAGCAAGTTGAGTGTGTTCGCCGGGCTGTCTCGGCGGGCACACCCCCCATGAAACTAGTTCCACCCATCTGTTAATAGATAGTTTCATACAATCCTTTAGAGGTGAATGAATTGAAAAAAACTAAACTCAATGTTTCAGGAATGCACTGCAAAAGCTGTGAGATGCTCATCAAAGACGAGCTCGAAGAGATTCCGGGAGTGACCGGCGTCGAGGCAAATCATAAAGAGGGTTTTGTCCTCGTGTACCATGAGGACTCCGTGAACTTGGACGAAGTGAAAGTCAAGATTATAAAATTAGGATATAAGGTGACGCAATGACAAGCAAAAGAAACCAGAAAATCAAGCCAACGCTTCGGACCGAAGCATTCATCGTGCACGGTATGGAATGCAGAAGCTGCGAGAAGATCATACAAAGACAGGCTAAGACAATAGACGGTGTCGCAAAGCTTAGCGTCGACTACGTCTCAGGCAAAGGCGAGGTTACCTACAACCCGCGCAAGACTGATGTCAACAAAATATTCGACAGGATCAGCGACAAGGGGTACTCGTGCAGGCTGTCCGGTTCCGACGAACCGAGGCAGAAAAAGCCGATAAACTACATACCCCTCATCCTTGGCTCCATTGTGCTACTCTTCGCAGGATACTACCTGCTCGGGGGACTAAGCGCCTCAATCCCGACACTAGACGAGAACACGTCCCTCCTCCTGCTTTTCACCGTAGGCCTGCTCACCGGATTCCACTGCATAGCCATGTGCGGCGGGTTCGTCGTATCCTACAGCTCAAAGGACGCCTTAACGCGAGGGGGAGGGCTAAACCTGCGCTCACACCTAGCGTACGGCTTCGGCAAAACCCTATCATACACTGTTATCGGGGCAGTCTTCGGTTTCATCGGCTCATACCTCACCTTCACGCCCTTCATGCGGGGGATGGCCGCGGTGCTCGCCGGCGTCTTCCTGATACTCTTCGGGTTCAACATGCTCGACATGTTCACATGGTTTAGGAAATACCGGCTCTCCACCCCAAACTTTATCGAGCGGATCGCATCCCGGCAGTCGAGTAAAAACTCAAGCCCCCTCATAATCGGGCTCCTAAACGGCCTCATGATAGCGTGCGGGCCGCTGCAGGCGATATACCTTTTCGCGGCGGCCTCGGGCAGCGCCTACTACGGCGCGCGAGCGCTCCTAGTCTTCGGGCTCGGGACGCTCCCCGTATTGCTGGGCTTCGGCGTGCTCACATCCGTCATAAGTGCCCGGCTCACCAGCAGGATTGTCCGCTTTTCAGGAGTCGCCGTCATAATCCTCGGGCTCATCATGCTCAACCGGGGGCTCATGCTCACGGGGTCCGGGTACGACGCCAGCACAGTCCTTTTGTCGGTTTCGGCCAACAAGGTCACCGACAACTCAACCGGTTCCGCCGTCAATATAAACTCCGGCGGATTCCAGGAAATTCGCATGAACGTCACCCGCTACGGCTGGCAGCCGGCCAAGTTCGTGCTCAAGAAAGGCGTTCCCGTGAAGTGGATTATCGACGGGCAGGATATAACAAGCTGCAACAATGCGATTCAGGTCCCGAAGCTGATGCTTAAGTTTAACATCAAGCCCGGCCTCCAGACCATCGAGTTCACTCCGACTACGGAGGGTACCATACCCTGGAGCTGCTGGATGGGGATGATTCCCGGCGTCTTCGTCGTCAAGGAAGACGTGAACATAAACAGCCCGGAGGCGGTAAAAACCGAGCTCCAGAACATCCAGGTTCCGCAGGGCGGCTCATGCGGCGGCGGAGGCGGCGGAGGCTGCGGCTGCGGGGGAAGAAGATGAAGGATAAAGGAAAATATGCGTTGGGACTGGTTTTGATTTTGGCGTTGGCGTTCTTCGCCAAAGGCATTTATGAAAGCAGGTCATCACCCTATGTTTCGCCGCTTCCAGCCGCACCTGAAAATCCAAACGCTGTGCAGATCATCGAGTACAGCGACTTCAAGTGCCCTTACTGCGGGAGGGCTGCGGGGACGGTCAGGCAGCTTCAGGACAGCTACGGCGATAAAATAGAGATAACGTTCAAGCACTTCCCACTCCCCTTCCATGCGGGGTCGGATAAGGCCGCCGAGGCGTCCGAGTGCGCGCGAGACCAGGGCAAGTTCTGGGAGTATCACGACCGGCTCTTCAGCGACTTCACGCGAGGCGTAGACATCGGGCAGAAGAATGTGCTAAAGAAAATCGGCTCCGAACTGGGTCTTGAGACCCAAGCATTCAACGAATGCATTGACTCGAATTCGAAGAAAAAGCTCGTTCAACAGCAGACGTCAGAAGGAAAGAGCTTGGGTGTCACCGGAACCCCGACCTTCTTCATCGAAGGCGAGAAACTGGTTGGCGCCCAACCCTACGAGACGTTTGTGCGAGTCATAGACGCAAAATTGAAACAGAAGCAGAATGAATAAGACAGTTTGTGCAAATCGACGTAAGCTTGTATAGGAGGAAAAACGATGTCAAAGAAAACTAGAAACAGGGACGTACACTCTAAGACGGAAGAAGGGATTACTTCCGATAAGTCAAAGAAAGTTAACTACCGCCTGATTGGTGGATTCGCCCTGCTCATCATGTTCTTCTATATCGGGTTAAATTCGGGAGGTATCCTCAACTCACAGAAAAGCGAAGATGTTTCCGGCCTTGCAGTTGCAACCGAAAAAACAGGAGAATCAGTGCAACCCACTAACTCTGCACCAGCTCCTGACGATACGGTTGTGCGGATTCCGTTGTCCGAGATATCCAGCTCCATAAGGAAGTACACTTACGACTCAGGTGGTGTTTCAGTGAGGTATATAGTGGTTCTCGGAAGCGACGGCAAAGTGAGGACTGCTTTCGACGCCTGCGACGTCTGCGGTGGGAAGAAGGGCTACCGGCAGCAGGGAAGTGATGTCGTATGCAACAACTGCGGCAGGTCCTTCAGGA
>CAZJQY010000182.1:459-3353 GCA_964548095.1 uncultured archaeon | reverse complement strand
CTTGTTCCGGAGGGCGGTAGAACGGCTTACCTCTGGCGGCTACCATTGCTTTAGCTGTAGATAGAGCAGTTCCTGAAGGCGAATCAGCTTTCAGGTGGTGGTGTAGCTCTATAATTTCAGCATAGTCAAGGTGTCTGGCAGCTACCTTGGCTAGGTGTATCATTAGGATTGCTCCCAGAGCAAAGTTTGGAGCTACCACCGCTCCAACCTTGTGAGCTACGGCTAGCTGGTCAATCTCACTAAGTTCATCGGCGGTTAACCCGGTAGTTCCTATTACCAGGTTAACACCCTGTTTAGTGGCTATACGCACTGCTGGCATGGTAGCTTGAGCAATAGTGAAATCTACTAGCACATCAGGCTGGCATTTAGTGAGGATATAGTCCAAGTTGGAAGAAAAGGGCACCGAACCAGAGTTATCAGGCAGTGGTAGGTAATCCTCAGAAACCTGTAGCTCGACAGCGCCTACTACCTGCATTTCAGGTTCACGGCATAGAGCATCAATAACCACTCGCCCCACTCTACCTAATGCTCCTTGAACCACTACCCTTATTGGCTTCATGGCTTAGCTCCCTTACTCTAGTAACGCTATTTATCCCTAGAGGGATGGGGGTGCCGTGAGGAACGAACCTCACCCCGTTTTTTAAATGGGTAGTCTCCAGATAGCGAATCACTTACTCCGGCTTCAGGCACTTGAGAAAGCTTTTTAAACACAGCTCGTCGTGACAGGTTCACCCTACCCATATTATCAATCTCAGTTACTTGAACCGTAATCTCATCGCCTACCTTGACTATATCCTCGACCTTAGCTACCCGATAATCAGCTAGTTCGCTAATGTGAACCAAGCCTTCTTTACCAGGAAGAATTTCTACCATAGCGCCGAAGTTCATTAGGCGGGTTACTTTTCCGGTATAGATACCGCCAACCTCTACATCCTTGGTTAGTTCCTCAATAATTTTAATGGCTTTACGGGCTGCTTCCTCATCAGGTGAGCCGATAAGCACGGTGCCATCATTATCGATATCAATAGTTGTTTTAGTTTCATCAATAATTGACCTGATTGTTTTACCTCCGGTGCCAATTACGCTACCAATTTTATCAGGGTCAATGGTTATTTTATACATTCGTGGTGCGTAACGACTAACTTCGGGTCGACTGGAGCTGATAGTTTGATTCATTGTATCCAGAATGAACAGGCGAGCCTCCCGGGCTTGATTTAGCGCTTTTTCTATAATTTCCAAGCTTATTCCCTTGAGCTTAATATCTAGCTGTAGCGCCGTGATGCCCTCAGTAGTGCCGGCTACCTTAAAGTCCATATCGCCATAATTATCCTCAATGCCCTCAATGTCGGTCAAAATAACATTGTCACCCTTCTCATTAGTGACCAGGCCCATGGCTACCCCAGCTACCGCTCTCTTTATCGGTATTCCAGCATCCATTAGGGATAGGCTTGAAGCACAAACGCTGGCCATAGATGTGCTACCGCTGGAGCTGAGAACCTCGGAGACGAGGCGAATAGTGTAAGGGAAGTCTTCATCCTTAGGTAGCACTGGCAAGATAGCCCGCTCTGCTAAAGCACCATGTCCAATTTCACGGCGACCAGGTGAACCTAATCGTTTAACCTCACCGGTGGAGAACGGAGGAAAATTATAGTGGTGAATGAAGCGTTTAGTCTCCTCTATACCTAACCCATCAAGCTGCTGCTCCTTCTTGATAGGACCCAGGGTAGTAATTGTCAGTACCTGCGTGCGACCCCGAGTGAATAGAGCTGAGCCGTGGGTGCGAGGCAAAAGTCCTACTTCACAACCGAGGGGGCGGACCTCAGTCAGACTACGACCACTGACCCGCTGTCCCTTGTCAAGGATATTGGTTCTTATTTCAGCCCTAACCCTCGCCTCAAAGGCAGAGAGTATGTCTTCTTCAGGGAATGACTCTCCTAGGCTCTCCACCAGTTCCTGCTTCAGGTCGGAGAGGGCTTGTTCACGCTGCGGTTTATCTGGTTGGCTTAGGGCTTGGGTAAGTTTTTCATTAACGATTGACGAAATGGCTGAAACTAGCTCAGGGTTAATCGTACTAATAGGGGCTTCTATCTTGGGTTTACCACAAACCTGCTGAAGTTGCTCTTGAAGCTTAATAATATCTTGGTTTGCCTCATGACCAAATTTAATTGCCTGGGTAACAATGTCTTCTGAAGCCTCTCGGGCTCCTGCCTCTACCATTACTATTGCGTCTTTGGTACTGGCGACAACGAGGTCAAGCAGGCTGTCTTCAAGCTGGGCTAATGTTGGGTTTAATACTAGCTTGTCGTTAATATAGCCAATATGGACAGCACTCACCGGACCGCCAAAGGGCACCTCTGATATTGATAGCACAGTCGAGCTACCGATAACTGCCAGGATGTCGGGGTCATTTTCCTGGTCGGCGGAAAGGACAGTAATTATAAGCTGAATCTCATTGCGCCATGCCTTGGGTAAAAGCGGGCGCAGCGGGCGGTCAGTAAGTCGGCCAGCTAAGGTTGCCTCTTGGCTGGGACGCCCTTCCCTTCTGATAAAGCCACCTGGGATTTTACCGGCAGCATATAGTCTTTCTTCGTAGTCAACGGTTAGCGGCAGAAAATCTATGCCCTCTCGGGCTTCATCGCTGGTGCAAGCGGTAACCAAAACTACCGTATCCCCATAGCGAACAGTTGCTGCTCCAGTTGCCTGCTCGGCGAGCCTTCCTGTTTCTATAATGAGGCTTCTACCCCCGACCTCACACTTAAAAGATTGAGATTTTATCAATAACCTCTCCTTATTGACGGCTTTACTTGCGTAGACCGAGCTTGGTAATTAGGTTATGATATTGGCCTACATCCTGTTTGCTCAGGTAAGCTAATAGTCTTCTTCTTTGTCCCACA
>CAZJQY010000182.1:0-449 GCA_964548095.1 uncultured archaeon | reverse complement strand
TGTGAGCTATAATCACGACGATTAGCCGCCATGTGCTCGGTTAATTGGTTTATCCTTTCAGTAAGCAGGGCTACCTGAACCTCGGTTGAACCGGTGTCAGCTTCCTGGCGGGCAAATTTGTTGATAATGTCTATCTTCTTTTCTTTGTCCAAATTATACCTCTGTACTTTTATCTATTCTAGCAAGCATTAAGTATATCACAAATCAAAAAAGTATAGCATAACTGGAGGTGACTGTAAATTCAATGTACTCGTTCATATGATTAGTGACACATTGTTTCCTTGCCTTGTCATTGTCCCCTTTCCCCCGTCATTGCGAGCCGAAGGCGTGGCAATCCCCGGGCATTCATGGAGATTGCTTCGGCGCTTTGTGCCTCGCAATGACAATAGGAAGAGGCTCCTCACAATGAAACGAACAACCAGGGCTTGTTCCCAACCTAAAGTGGAGGA
>CAZJQY010000181.1:0-3355 GCA_964548095.1 uncultured archaeon | reverse complement strand
GACTTTCTCTGCGCCGAGGCGGAGTGCCGAGCGTGCTGAGTCCATGGCGACGTTTCCTGCGCCGACGACTGCCACGTGTTTCCCTATTTTTATGGGCGTGTCGTGGCTCGGGAAGTCGTAGGCTTTCATGAGGTTCACGCGGATGAGGAACTCGTTTGCGCTGTAGACGCCCATGAGATTCTCTCCGGGGACATTCAAAAAGTTCGGGAGCCCCGCGCCGACCCCTATAAAGACTGCGTCGTAGTCACCGAGGAGTTTTGCGAGCGTGATTGTCTTGCCGACGAGGATGTTGGTTTTCACTTCAACGCCGAGCGCTCTTAAGTAATCGACTTCCTCGGCGACGATTTTCTTGGGCAGCCTGAACTCTGGGATGCCGTAGGCTAAGACTCCGCCCGGTGAATGCAATGCTTCGAAGACTGTGACAGAATAACCCATTTTTGCAAGCTCTCCCGCACATGAAAGTCCTGCGGGGCCGGCGCCGACGACGGCGACCTTCTTTCCTTTCGACTCTACCTTCTCCTTTTTTCCTCTCGCGTATTCCGCAGCGAACCGTTCGAGCCTGCCTATCGCCACCGGCTCATCTTTGATGCCGATGACGCACAGTTTCTCGCACTGGGTTTCCTGCGGGCAGACTCTCCCGCAGACGGCTGGAAGGCAGTTGTCTTTCTTGATGACGTCGCAGGCTTCCGCGAATTTCCCCTCCTTTATGCGTTTTATGAATTCTGGTATCTTTATTCCGACCGGACAGCCTGGGACGCACTTCCCGCAGGCGATGCAGCGTGCGGCTTCCTTCACGGCCTCCTCTTTAGTGTAGCCTAAGGCCACTTCACTAAAGTTCTTTCCCCGCTTTTTCGGGTCCTGCTCTCTCATGGGAGTCTTAGGCATTTTTCAGTCCGATTTTGCATTCGTGAGACTTCTTCTCCTCGTCAAGGTACGTCCGGTTCCTCTCCATGAGCTCCTTGAAGTCTACTTCGTGTGCGTCGAAGTCTGGGCCGTCGACGCACGTGAACTTGGTTTTCCCGCCGACAGTCACGCGGCATCCGCCGCACATTCCCGTGCCGTCCACCATAATAGGGTTCAGGGAAACGATAGTCCTGACTTTCCCTCGCGTCAGGTCCGCGACGGCCTTCATCATGGGGAGCGGCCCGACGGCGACGACTAGGTCGAGTTTGTCGAGCATTCCCGCAAGGATGGTCGTCACGAATCCTTTGGTAGCGTATGAGCCGTCGTCTGTTGCGACTTTGACTTCATCCGAGACTTCCCGCATCTCGTCTTCGAGGATGAGGAGGTCTTTCGTGCGGGCGCCGATGATGGAGGTGACGTGGTTTCCGGCTTCTCGGAGGGCCTTCGTAATCGTGTAGATGGCGGGCGTTCCGACTCCTCCGCCGACGCAGGCTACGCGGCCGTATTTTTCGACGTGGAACGGCCTGCCGAGTGGTCCGAGAAAATCCCGTATCGAGTCGCCGACTTTAAGTTTCCCGAGCTTTCTCGTCGACGTCCCGACCTCGAGGAACACCATCGAGATGCTTCCCCCATCCCGGTCGAAGTCGTAAATCGTCAAAGGAAAACGCTCTCCCCTCTCGTCGACGCGGAGGATGACGAACTGGCCGGCGCGAGCTTCCGCAGCAACCTCAGGCGCCAGCACCTTCACATACTTTATGTCTTTGGCAAGCTCCCGTGCCTCAAGAATCTCGTTCATCTTAAGAAGAATTAGTAATGGATGCTCTCTTAAAAAAGTCTTTGATTACCTGGTGCATAGTCAACGCATTTTGCCAGGGCCTTTCGAGGCTTCCCAGTTCTTGCTGAAGTCGAACTCTTGGTCGTAAGGCCATTTTTCGGCTGGTACCGCGGGTATGGCGCCTCCGCTGTATTTTACCCCCCCAACAGAGTATATTCTCGCTGAATCCGGCTTTTGGACGCCGCCTCTTACGTCTCCTCCAAGGCAGAAGGAGTCTCCCGTAATCTCTAAGTCGCCCCAAGACGTCATGACCTTCCCTCCAGCCCAAAACCTCCCGGTCTTTATGCCGTTGGTCGCGAACACGTCCCCCTCAGGCGCCCAGATGGAGCAGGATTCCTGCGGAACGTCAGGGCTGTTGACTATCCTCCCCCCCATCACACTCACACCCTTCAAAGCAATGATGGAGTTTCCGACGATGTCCCCCTTCTGCGCCATGATACTTCCGCTGTGAGACCTAACAGTCTCGGCCTTAAGCGACCCCATCAAGACTTTGACGTTATCTTCCGCCGCGATTGACAACGCGCTCACGTCGCCTAAAACTTGGACGTCCTCGTCATAGGAGATGACAGGGCCTTCAACAGAAAGCTTCCCGTACGCGAGGACTGCCTGATGAGCCACCACGCTCTTCGCCTCTACATTACCTCCCAAGAAGACGACTCTCCCCCCGCACTCTACGTCGCCCACTTTCGTGCAGGAGGTGTCAAACAGGACGTTTTCGTCATCAGTGCTGACGTCAATATTCCCTGACCTGACGTTTCCAAGAACCCAGTAATCGAGCCCTCCAACCTGCGTCTTGCCTTCCAGCACAGGGTAGCTTCTGCCGCAGATTGATACCTCTCTCCTATCCCTGTCGACGAACACGCTTTTCTCGAAGTCAGATACAATTTGTTTGCGCTCTCCGCTCTCCCTTGGGGCGCCTCTCCTGCGCTGTCTTGCCATACTGTATAATTATACTCATCACCAGTTTTTATTTGAACAACAAAGTGTGTTTACTCTGCCCCGGTTTCCCAATTAAACTATTGTCTAGGTTTTATTTTTGCCGGGAAACATAGGCTTTAATACTCCTATTATTTCATGTTTAAGGTATCATGCGTTCTTTCACTGGTGGAGTCCACCCCAACTACTGTAAGGATGGTACGGCTGCGAAGCGGATAGAGGCTATGCCTTCGCCGGCGGTAACCTGCGTTTTCATGAGCCAGCACATCGGCGCCCCCGGAAAGCCCATCGTCGCCGTGGGCGAGAAGGTTTTGGCCGGCCAGAAAGTGGGGGACACAGACGCACTAGTATCAGCTCCTGTCCACTCTCCCGTGTCGGGGCAAGTCGTTGAGATTGCGCCGAAGCCTCACCCGTTTGGGGCTGGCGTTCTTGCAGTCGTCGTGAAGTCTGACGGAAAAGATGCGCTACACCCCCTAGTAAAAGCGAGGAAGAACCCGGAGAAGCTTTCGCGCGATGAAATCGTCGGAATCATCCGCGAGGCCGGCATCGTTGGCATGGGAGGCGCGATGTTCCCGACGCACGTGAAACTCAAACCCCCCTCCGACAAGAAGGTGGATGTCCTCGTCGTGAACGGCGCAGAATGCGAGCCTTATCTCACCTGCGACCACCGCCTCCTCCTAG
>CAZJQY010000180.1:0-3355 GCA_964548095.1 uncultured archaeon | reverse complement strand
CTCGGCGTGCTGCATCTCGCATCCGTCATGTCAGACCATCTGGGCCTCCCCAAGACCGAGGGCGAGGAAGTGCGTGCCGCGGCGCTCCTCCACGACGTAGGCCACTGCGCCTTCTCGCACACGACCGACGACCTCCTCAGCCGGATGGGACACACCCACGAGAAGATATCGTGCGACCGCATCAAGAACTCGCAGGTCGCAGACGTGCTGATTGCGCACGGCATCAAGCCCTCGTCTGTCGCAAACCTCGTCTCCGGCAGGACGGAAATCGGCAAAATCGTCTCATCGGAAATAGACCTCGACAGGATGGACTACCTCGTTCGCGACGCCTACTACGCGGGAGTCGCCTACGGCGTCATCGACGTGGAGCGCATCATCTCCGGGATGCGCATAAAAAACCGCAGGCTCTTCGTGGAGGAAGGCTCCCTCGAGGCGGTCGAGCTTTTGCTCATAAGCCGCAACATGATGTATGAGACCGTCTACCGCCACAGGACCAAGCGTATTGCGGAGCTCATGCTAAAGCACGCCCTCATGTTCATGTACGCGAAGGGTGCATTACCATTCGAGCGGTTTTCCCGGATGGATGATGTGGACGTCATCTCTCTTCTGCGCGGCTTCGGCGGCTATCCGACCGACATCATCCAGCGCATCGAGGAGCGCAGGATATTCAAGACTGTGGCCTCAGTCAAAGCCTCCTCGCTTCCCCGCGCCGTCTTGCGCAGAATCTGCCGCAACACCGAAGGAATAGAGCGGCAGGTGAGCGAGGACTACGGCATCGAGGAAGGCTACGTGCTCTTCGACGTCCCCGAAACAAAGTCCGAGGAGTTCAAGGTGAAGATAGAAGTCGACGGGGAACTCAAATCAATCAGGGACGTCTCCTACCTTGCGCGCTCGCTCGAGAAATCCGAGAAAGAGAAGCTGACGGTCCGCCTCCACACACTGCAAGAGCATGTGAAGAAGTTCAAGAACCTGAACTTAGCCGATTACTTGACTTAAGGATGTTCCCGAAAACGCACGCGCTCTCCTCTGCCCTGGCGGTCTTCCTTGTATCGCTGTATCTGGGATGCGACGCCGCCTCGATTGTCTCGTGGACGCTTCTTGCCGCCGCCGCATCAGTACTCCTCGACGTAGACCACATCGTCATCTGCCTCGCAACCGGGCGCGGACGCAGAAGCCTGCGGCGGATTTTCGCAAACCCTAAAAAGCTTTTCTCAGACATCGAATCGTTTCACGCCGAAATAAAGTTTAGGGGAGCAGGGTTAATGCGCCTTATAACCCACGCGCTCATCATCGTGCTCGCGGGCGGCATCCTCGTGAACCAGAGCAGCGCATTCGCCTTGCCCGTCACCGTCTCGCTTGCGACTCACCTAACCCTAGACATCCTCGACTCCCTAATGAACCCAGACCACCGCTAAATGCACCCTAAGCCGTCAACATACGCTTTTCTACTCATCCAAGTGTAATATCTAACAGGCAATCAACATGAAGAAGGTGTATATCGAAGTCGTCGCCTTGTTCGCGGTCGCCGTGATTGTGCTCCTTATACTGCTCCTAAGAATCGGCATACTCGGCTAGACGAGGGGTGCGAGACGCGACCGAATCTGGCTGAAGGCCACGTCAACAGGAGCGCTTGCGTCAATCACCGTCATCTGCTCCCGGAGCGCGAGGTACTCCGCTCGAACCTTCCCGAGAAAGCCCTCGTTCTCGAATATCTCGGCACGCGACGAGCGGGATGCGCCCAACGCCGGGTCGACGTCGAGTAGGAGCGTCACATCAGGTTTTCTGGCGAAGGAGTTGAGAGAGATGAGCCACTGCTTGTCCACGCCCTGCGCCGCCTGATACGCGATGGTCGAGTAGTAGTAGCGTTCTGAGACGACAATCTTGCCTGCGGCGAGCGCCGGCTCAACCTCGGTTCGCAGGTGTTCTGCGCGGTCTGCGGTGAAAAGGAGGGCGAGCGTCTTCGGGTCGACGTGTTCTCTCCCTGCCAGAATCTGCCGCAGGAACACCCCGATTTTTCCGGCAGTAGGCTCCGCAGTCAGAAACACGAGTTTTCCCTGGCCTCTCAGCCAGTCCGCAATCTTTATTGCCTGCGTTGTTTTCCCGCACCCGTCAACACCCTCCAAGACGACGAACATCGTGATTATTTATTCCGTCTGACAAAATAAAACACTGACGTATTCGTCGGCAGGTGTGTTGCGCATGGATGAGAAGGAACGCGAGTGCTATCGGAAGGCGGGGAATATCGCGAAGAGCGTCCGGGAGTCCACGAAGCATCTGGTCAAGCCCCAAGCCAGGATACTCGACATAGCGGAGGCCATTGAGGCGAAAATCCTCAAGGAGGGGGGCGAGCTCGCCTTTCCAGTCAACATCTGCATAAACGACGTAACCGCCCACTACACGCCGAAGATAAACGACGAGACCGTGCTCGGCGAAAAGGATGTCGTGTCCGTGGACTTGGGCGTGCACGTCGACGGCTATATAGCCGACACCGCCTACACCCTCGACCTATCCGGCGCCTACGGCAGGATGCTTGAAGCAAACGAGCTGGCTCTGTCGCAGGTCATCGGCATCATCAAACCCGGCGTCTCCGTCGCAACATTGGGGGAGGCCGTCCAGAAAACGCTTTTAGCGGCAGGATTCAAGCCGATTGAGAACCTCACCGGCCACGAGGTCAAGCAGTATGACCTGCACGCCGGCCTCTCAATACCCAACATCAAGGTCCCCTACGACTGGCCCCTCAAGGAGGGTATGGTTTTGGCCATCGAGCCCTTCGCAACCGACGGCAGCGGACGGGTCGTCGAGTCAAAGAAGCCCGAAATCTTTTCCCTCATAAACCCCAAGCCCACGCGCATGCGGGAGGCGCGACTCATCCTCGACGAAGTCGAAGCGCGTCAAAGCCTCCCCTTCGCCCAACGCTGGTTCGCAAAAAAAATAGCGCCCCTAAAAATCGGGCTCGCCTTCGCGGAGCTCGCTTCACGGGGCATCCTAAGGTCATATCCGCCCCTGCATGAGGTTTCCCGGGGTATCGTAAGCCAGTTCGAGCACACGGTTGTCGTAACCAAAGACGGTTGTGAGGTTACCACGGCGTAGGTTGTGTCATCGAGGCATCAGCCGAAGACACGAGGGACAAAGTCCCTGTGCGCAGCGATAAATCGCTCGCGTGACACTACATGATGCAAACTGTGTTAACAGTTTGCGTTGTAAGCCAGTTCGAGCACACGGTTATCGTCACCGGGGACGGGTGTGAGGTGACCACAGAGTGATTTCGGACGTTATTCAATATTTATATTCTCGTATTCCCCCATCTTAACCATGGCCGCACCACGAGTGATAACACGCGCGCCCACGGCGCCTG
>CAZJQY010000179.1:1007-3376 GCA_964548095.1 uncultured archaeon | reverse complement strand
ACGTACAACATAACCCTTGAAATCTACAGGTACGCGAGCAACGGAACGCTCGTCGCAGAACTCAAAAACGTGTATACGACGTCGGCGTATAATTACACGCAGTTTGAGTCGAAACCTGCCGAATTCGGAGGCACCTACTCCGACGCCGGCGTTGACACAGACGGCGACAGCCTCTACAACTTACTCAGGGTTTCCGTAGGAGTAAATGTCTCTGAGAACGGAACCTACTCGCTGACAGGCTACCTCTACGACGTAAACGGCTCATACATCGTGAGCGATGATAATGAGACAGAACTTGCTTCCGGGGCGAAGACGGTATTCCTCTACTTTGACGGGTACGAGGTTTACAACCACGGCGTGAACGGCTCGTACACACTCAAAAACATCGTGTTGTACAAAAACGGCTCGCAGGCGGACTACAAGGAGACCGCTTACAACACGACATCGTACGCGTACACGAGCTTCCAGAGAAGCCAGGTTGCCTTGACCGGAAACTACTCAAGCTATGGATTAGACACCAACAACAACAGCAAATATGATTATCTTATCGTTGACGTGGGCGTGAACGTGTCAAATACGGGAACCTACGCCATAAATGCGCGGTTGGTCGACTCCACCGGCAGGGAGATAGTCTGGACGTCGAATGAGTCCTACCTCTACAAAAACCAGACAAACACCATGCAGATGCGCTTTTCCGGAAGGTCCATATACGGCGGCCTGACGAACGGGCCCTACTACTTAAACGACCTGCACATCTACAACACAGGCGCCACAAGCCAGTCCGTAAGAGTCTCGAGCGCTTACACGATAAGCGGGTTCAACTACACGGACTTCGAGCAGTCGGGCGTCATCGAGGGTTTCGTGCGGAACACAAGCGGTTCTCCGGTCCAATACACAATCGTGTCATATTCCGGAGACAGCGACGTAGCCAACGGAACAGGGTATTACCGGCTGATGATACCCTCAACAGGCCAGTACACGATTACCTCAGCGCCACCCTACGGCTCAGACTACGTAGACAACGTGACTAACGTAAGTGCATCAGTCGGCAACATAACGTCGCGCAACATAACGCTGCCCAACCAGGCGATACTATACGTAAACGTCGTGAATGAAAGCGGAACCCCCATAAACGATTCAACTGTCTCCTTAAGCGGCGCAAGTTCCAGCTCAAACACCACCGTAAACGGAAGCTGCCAGATTGGGCGGCTCAAGGGAGGCCAATACACTGTGACAGTAACACCGCCCAGCGGCCCGAACCTCCTCCCAAACACAACGACATTCAACCTAAGCTACGGCGAACGACGAACCCTCAACATAACGCTCCTAACAGGGGGAATACTCGAAGGGAACGTGACAAGATATGACGGAACCCCCGTCCAATCTGCTTACGTATACCTCTACAGCGGACCAAGCTCCGGAAGCGGATACACAAACCAAAGCGGGACATTCTTCATCCAACGCCTTCAAAACGGAAGCTACAATCTGTCAGTCACAGCACCGTCCGGATCAAACCTCAAGAGCAATTCAACGCGGGTGAACGTTACGCGAGGGATATCAAACGTGGTGAATATGCCGCTTGCGCCAATCCCCGAGATATACGTGAACGCCAACACGACGTTAAACGGCAGCACCTACAATATGGATGATGAGGACGAAGACGGGGGGATAATCATAAACGCATCAAACGTCGTCCTGGACTGCAACGGCTCGATAATCAACGGAACCCGCACAGGGTACGGCGTTTACATTTACAATAAGAACAATGTTACAGTCAAAAACTGCGTTATACTAAACTACGCCAAGGGAGTCTACGTTTATTACAGCTCAGGCGACACGGTAATAAACAACACACTGGCCAACAACACAGACTATGGGATAGGGTTATACTCCGCCAACAACAACACAATCCGGTCAAACAACATATCTAACAACACAGACTACGGCGTTTACGCATCCTCCTCAGACTATCTGACCATCACCGAAAACAGGATAAACAACAACCCTTACGGAGTATACGTATACTACGCCGACGGAAACAACATTTCCTCAAACAACATAACAAACAGCACACAATACGGCATATACATGTACTATTCAACCTACAACACCTTCTCGGGGAATACCCTACAGCAAAACGGAGTGAACTTCTGGATATCCGGAGGCGGTGGAAGCGGCTATATATCCTACTACAACCACACCATCGCCTCGTCAAACACAATCAACGGACAACCACTCTACTACTATTTCAATCAAAGCGCTGCGACAGTGGAAAACAAGAACGCAGGAGAGATAATATTAGCGTACAGCAACGCAATGACAGTCCGAAACAACAACATCACAAGCGGAGATGGCATAATACTCTACAA
>CAZJQY010000179.1:0-997 GCA_964548095.1 uncultured archaeon | reverse complement strand
CCTGCAGAACAACTTCGTTTTCATGAGCCCCTATGGAGTATACTTTGACTACTATTCAGTAAACAACACGCTCACAAGCAACACACTCTGCTCGAACAGCCAATACGACATCTACGCGTCAACAAGCGCCTCAGGCACGGGCTTAGGGAACACCTGCGATTACCCAAGCTACTACTGGAACGACAACGGCACCTCAGACTGCACGAGCAGATGCGGGGCGGCGTTTACGACGACAACCACAACGACGACCACTTCGACGTCTAGCACGTCAACCTCAAGCACGACGTCAACCACGTCAACGACAACCACCATCTTCAGCGTCGTAATAAACGAGTTCATGGCCTCACCCCCAGGCGCAGACGACGCCTCAAAACCGAACGGAGAATGGGTTGAACTCTACAACAACGGAACACTACAGCAGAATCTCGCAAGCTGGTACCTCACTGAAAACGGAGGCGCATTAAACATCACCGCCGCGCGAACAGACACAGGAAACACACTCATCGCCCCGCAAGCCTTCCTCGTCGTATACCGCGACGGCGCAACATCCTTCGACTTAAGCGACACAACAGACAACATCACCCTCTGGACAGCAAGCAGCCTCCTCATGGACTCCGTCTCCTACAACGTAACACAACTAAACGCCTCATGGAGCACCCTCCCGGAAAACACATCCGTGGGACGCTCCGTCGACGGCTCGGGAATGTGGACGACCTACAACGCAAGCACTGCCGGCAGGTCAAACCTCGGCTCGCAGACGACGCAGCATGCGCTAGTATCCGGCTGGAACCTCATAAGCCTGCCCCTCAACCTTTAAGAAAGGTTGGCGAAACCGCGAGTTATTGAGGGGTCTAACGACCCCTCAGAACGCACAATAGAATAGATTAAAGTCTTTCTTTTTGGGGACGCTAGGAAACGCTTACGCGTTTCCGCGTGCCGGAAACCTTCCGGTTTCCGAGCATGAAGCACGACGAAATCCCTTTGGGATTTCGTGTGC
>CAZJQY010000178.1:1541-3378 GCA_964548095.1 uncultured archaeon | reverse complement strand
TCCATGCCGCCGCGCATCTTTTCCAGATCGGCAATGTCCGCAAGGATGCGCCTTCGTTCCTCTTCAAGCCGCTGCCGTTCGCCGCGAAATTCCTTTTCCCCTGCCTGCGATTGCAGCGAGGCGAGCGACTTTCGCAGTTCGGCAACTTTTTCCAGACGCATGTCAATTTCCCTGTCCGTCATTTCAGCAGCGGCGCTTTTTTCTTCGGCAACTTTTTCCAGAAGCGCCTGCAGCCGCGCGCCACCCTTCTGCGCTTCCAGAAGCGCCTTTGCGTCCTTTTCCAGCGCCGCAAGCGAATTTTGAATGAGTTTTCTGTTGAATGCGACGATATCCGGAGGCGCGATTTTGGAAATGAGCAAATCAATTGCGGCGCCTGCGTATTCCGCAATTTTTCCAATTGCTTTTTCGTTCACCGCAAACTGGACCGCCTGACTTCCGGCAAGGCGCGCCTCCTCAACATCGGCGCCTCCGGCAAACCTGTCCGTTGCCTCCCGAACATCGAGGCACAGTTTTTTCCCGAGCGCCGAAAGCTCGGCGGCTATGCTCCAATCTAGTGATTTTCCGAGCCGCGTTCCAAGATAAACGTCCGCTCTGTTCGGTTCATCAAAAATCAAACAAAAAGAAAGATAGAAAGAGCCGGCGTATTCCTTTATTGCCTCAAACGGCGCACAGTTGCGCGATTCGAGAGTCGGTTTTATTTTCCCTCCAAGCGTTTTCGCGCATTTGAAGACAATCGGATTATACATCATGCCCCCGTTGTATATTGGTTAAGTCTTAGAGTCTATTTGTATTGTGGATAAGTCTGGAGTCTTAGAGTCCGGTGACGTTGAGCGACTCTTTAGACTCTTAGACTCTCGGACTCTTTAGACTTTACTTCAGGCATTCCGCTTGCTTGCGGTAGCGGTCCCATACTTTCACCAAGTAGGATTCGATTTCTTTGAGCGCCACTTCGTTGGTTTTCGGCTTGAACAGGTGGGAGAAGCGTCCCTGTCCCTGAAGGTATTCGACAACCGGCTTGCGCTGCCTTGTGCCGTCAAGTATTCCCTTGCTCGGTCCAGTGAATGTCATCTTGTCGTTTTCCACTTCATAAAGCGCCCACATTCCCGACTCGATGGCCTGCTTTCCGAGTTCAATCATGTTCTCCATCAGGAAGCGCCAGCCTGGAGGGCAGGGTGCCAGTATCTCAATGTACTTGAACCCCTTAATTTTCTTTGCCTTCTCAATCTTGGCATACAAATCCTCCGGGTAAGACATGCAGGCGCTGGCGACATACGGAACGTGATGCGCTATCATGATTTCCAACAAATCCTTATTGTGCTCAAGTTTTCCGGTCCAAGTCGTAGTCGTCGATGCGCCGTATGGCGTCGCTCCAGACCTTTGCACGCCGGTGTTGGAATACATCTGGTTGTTGTAGCAGATGAATATCATGTCCGTACCTCTTTCAGCGGCACCAGATAATGCCTGAATCCCGATGTCGTAAGACCCGCCGTCTCCTGCCCATGCCAGAACGTTAACGTCGTCTTTCCCTTGCGCTCTCAGTCCTGCTTTTATTCCGCTGGCGCTTGCAGCAGCCGCTTCAAATGCGATGTTCAAAAGCGGAACGTTGATGGCAGTCCTTGGATATAGCCCCTGGATGACCGCTGTGCAGCAAGCCGGGACAGTCATCATGGTGTTTGGACCGAGTGCCTTCAGGACGACGCGCAGCGCCAGGGATGCCGGGCATCCTGGACAAGCGGCGCTTCCCTTCAATATCAAATCCTCTTTCGGCATTTCCTTGAGAGTGACCATTTATTTCACCCACTTCGCGATTTCGGAAGTCGGAGGTTTGACGTCGGAA
>CAZJQY010000178.1:0-1441 GCA_964548095.1 uncultured archaeon | reverse complement strand
GACCATTTATTTCACCCACTTCGCGATTTCGGAAGTCGGAGGTTTGACGTCGGAAGTAACTTCCGACTTCCCACTTCCGCCTTCATACTTCTTTTGGCTTCCCACTTCACACTTCAGTCCGTACCATTCCACAGGTTTGGCTTTTCCGTCCATCGCCTTGCGGAGCATTTTCTCCATATCGCCGTATGTCACGTCGCGCCCTCCGAGTCCAGCGACTATTCCATAGACATTCGCGCCGTCGCAGGCGCATCCGGTTATTTCGCTGTAGAGTATCCCGCCGCTGATGCCGAGCGATACCGCCCTGTCCACTACGAGCAGCGCCGCCTTTTCAGACAATTTGCGGATTTCATCCTCCGGGAAGGGACGGTAGCTGCGGAGGCGCGCAATTCCAACTTTCTTGCCTTCCTTTCGGAGGGAATCTATCGCAATTTTTCCTTCCGCGCCTATTGTCCCCATCGTTACCATTATCAGGTTGGCGTCCTCGCATTTGTAATAATCGATTAGTCCGCCGAAATAAGAGCCGAACTGCCTGCGCCAGTCGTCGGCGTTCTTTACTATGAGTTCCTTTGCGGCTTCGTGCGCCTTCTGGATGTCGTGGCGCACCTCGGTGTAGTAGTCGGGGTTGAGGATGTTGCCGTGCGAGAGCGGATCGGAAACGTCTAACTTCCAGATGGGATTGTATTTCGGCAGGTATTTATCTATCTCTGCCTCGTCGTATATTTTTGCAGGCATGGAAGTGTGGGACATTATGAATCCCTCGTGGTTTACCATGACCGGAAGCGCGATGCGCTTGTCCTCGGCGAGCTTGAACGCCTGAATCGTCGTATCAAAGACTTCCTGCGGATAGGCGCAGTAAATCTGAATCCATCCGGTATCGCGTTGCGCCATCGCATCATTCAAGTCGCACCAGATGTTCCAGCCCGGTCCTACTGCGCGGTTGATGTTCGACATCACTATAGGGAGCCGCGACATTGACGCCCAGTGAAGCATCTCGTGCATCAAAAGAAGCCCGTGGGACGAGGTTGCCGTATACGTTCTCACGCCGGTTGCTGAGGCGCCTATGCAGGCGGTCATCGCCGAATGCTCCGATTCGACGCAGATAAAATCCGATTTCATCTTTCCGGTTTCAACCATGTTTGCGATTTTTTCCACGACCGTAGTCTGCGGGGTAATCGGGTATGCCGATACTACGGCGGGCTTCGCCAGCCGCACCGCTTCCGCTACTATCGCATTTCCGGTATCGATTATGTCTTTCGGCATTACGGTCCCTCCTTCTCGCATTCCTCGTCCTGCGAAGTCTGCTCGCCTTCCCGTACCATTACTATCGCCTTGAACGGGCATTCCTTTGCGCACACGCCGCATCCCTTGCAGTAAACATAGTCGATTTCAACGCTGTTGTCGTCCTTGCGGTCAATTGTTCCCTCGGGGCAGAAAATCCAGC
>CAZJQY010000177.1:783-3381 GCA_964548095.1 uncultured archaeon | reverse complement strand
CACGAAAATAGTCCACTTCATCGGGAAAGACAACATCCCCTTCCACACGATAATCTGGCCCGCAGTCCTCATGGCAGAAGGATCGTACTCGCTCCCCTGGCAGATAGCCTCAAACGAGTTCCTGAACCTCGAAGGAAAGAAGGTGTCGACCAGCCGCGGGTGGGTCATCTGGCTCCACGACATAACACGGGAGTTCAACCCCGACGCAGTGAGATACTACCTCATCGCGAACGCCCCGGAAACCCACGACGCAGACTTCAACTTAAACGAGTTCAAGGACACGGTCAACAACGAGTTCGTCGCAACCTACGCGAACCTCGTAAACCGCGTGCTCTCCTTCATCAAGAACAAAAAGCAGGGCATCATCCCGAAACCAGACGAGGCCGCATACGACGAGCTTGACAACCGCGTCCTCGTGGAGATACAAAAGAATGCTGAAGAGGTCGGCCAAAGCATCGAAAACCTCAAGCTCTCGCAGGCGCTCGCGCAGGTGAACCAGCTCGCCGCATTCGGCAACACCTACTTCCAGAGGAAGGAGCCTTGGAAGCAGAAAAACGAGAACACGCTCTACCTCAGCGCGAACCTCGTGCGCTCGCTCGCAATCATCGCGGCACCGCTTCTGCCGAAGACCTCAGAAGCCATCTGGCGGCAGCTCAACCTATCCGGCTCAGTCCACGCGCAGAAATGGGAGGACGCAGGCAAGCTCGCGATAAAAGGAGGGCACAAAATCGGCGACGTGAGCATCCTCGTCGAAAAAATAGACGACAAAAAAATCGAGGAGTTCAGGAGCAGATACCTGCGGTTAGGCGAGAAGAAGGAGGTGAAGACGATGCCTGAAGTAGATTACACGGAATTCGAGAAGCTGGAGCTTAGGGTCGGCAGGGTGGAGTCTGTGGAAGACCACCCGAACGCAGACAAACTCTACGTACTTAAGGTGGATTTGGGGGAGCTTGGAGAGCGGACGCTTGTCGCAGGCGTCAAGGCGTCGTACGCCAAGGAGGAGCTTGTCGGCAAAAAGATTATCGTGGTCGCAAATCTTGCGCCCGTGAAGATTCGGGGAGTCGAATCCAAGGGGATGCTGCTCGCCGCAGACGTCGAAGGCAGGCCGGTGTTCCTCGCCCCGGAAAAAGACGCGCCCGCGGGGACGAAAGTCAAGTAACGTGAAAGTCCACAACATACGCGTGAAAGCTTACGCGAAACCTGAGGAACGCGAACACGTGCGGAAGACGCTCTCAAGTTTCCTCCCCGATGATGCGGACATACGGGAGGAGGAGCTTGCCCCAGAGGCTGACGGGGGCGTCTTCACGCAACCTCTCTTCCAGTTTACGGCAATAATTTCAGGGGGCAGGAGCGTGAAGGCTTTTCAGGAGAAGCTTCTCGCAGGCCTCTCTGAAAAAGACAGGGACACATTGATTGGGGAGGTCGAGCAGCGCGTCGACGGTGACTGCAACTTCTATTTCCGGCTCTCGAAGAAGGAGCTTTCTGGGGGGAGATTCGTCCTGCAGGCGACGGACTCGGTTCACATCAAACTCAAGGTCGCCGCGTATCCGGCAAAGAAGGAGACTGCGATGGCGGCTGTGAGGACTTATCTTGAGGGGGTGGAAGATGGCTAAAACATGCGCAATATGCGGGAAAAAGCTGGGCGGATTCCTCGGGTTCGGCGGAGTCAAGGAGTCTGACAAGGAAGGCGTCTGCGAGATTTGCCGGGAAGAGCAAGTCGGCGCGAAGGCGGCCAAAAAGGAGAAGCGGAAGAAGGAGAAACTAAAGCGGGCGTGGCTGTACGGAAGACAATGAGAGACCACTACGACCTGCTTGTCGCAGCCGGGGGATGCCGGCACGACCTCCGCACGCTCGGGTGGAAGGGAGCGTGCTTTCTTTCGCCTGAGGGAGGTGGTGAAGCAGGCTTCGAAACGCTTTCCTGCGAGATGGTTTCCGGCGACGTGCGGAAAAACGCCCAAAAGGCCCTTGAGAGACACGACCTCGCCTACTTCGAGCTCGCAACGCCGGAAGAGAACAGGGGAGCCTCCGAATGCTGGGAACTCGATGCGTTCATCGCCTCCGAGGAGTACGTCCGGAACACGCGGCCCGGCAGGAAACCATTGCTCGACTACGTCGCCTTAAAGAACATGAGCGAGCGCGGCATCGCCTTGATTGTGCCTTTCCGGCTTGTTGCCGCGCGCTCAGGCTATCTGCAGGCGACGGCCATCGACTGCCTGAGGAGGACCGTGTACCTCGCGCGCAAGGCGAAGGTTCCCGTCGTCCTCGCCTCAGGCGCTTCAGAGCCCGGGGGATTGCGTGCGCCGCTCGACTTGGCATCCTTCGGCGTGTTCCTCGGCATGAGCGAGGATGATTCAGTCAGAGCAGTCTCGGATAACCCCCGGTTAATCTTTGAGAAGGCGCGCGACCGCAAAAACCCCGACGTAATCCTCGCAGGCCTCACAGTCGTTGCATGGGGTGAGCATAGGCAAACGCAGAGAAAGAAGCAGTCGGGGTGGTACTAAACCCCTCTTATATTAGACAAATTTAATATTATAATATGCCTTCCGTCGTTCGAATGCCGTTTCTTGCGAACCCGACAATCAGAAGTGTCGCCAAATA
>CAZJQY010000177.1:0-773 GCA_964548095.1 uncultured archaeon | reverse complement strand
CTTCAGATTTATGGGAGGCATCCTCGCCAAGGTGTTCCCTTACACGGACTTGATGCTCAAGCAGTCCGGCATCGCCAGCCAATACAACATCACCGCGCGGGGATTCCTCGCCATCTGCTTCCTCGTCACCGCCGTCGCATCCCTCGGGCCGGCAGCCCTCATCTACCTCGTGCTCAACGCAGGAGGGAAAGGCAACCTCGGATTGAGCCTGCTCCTCGGGGGGGTGATTGGCACCGTCATGTTCATTTACTTCCTCGCGTACCCGAAATCCATCGTCAGCAAACGCGTCAAGTATCTGGAACGAAACCTCCTCTTCGCGTTGCGCAGCATCCTCATCCAGATACGCGCAGGAGTCCCCCTCTTCAACACCATCGTATCAGTCTCACAGGCTGACTACGGCCCCATATCCGAGGAATTCAAGATAGTCGTCGACAAGGTGAACGCCGGCTCAGACATCGTAGCCTCCCTCGAAGAGCTCGCGGTGAGGAACCCGTCCCCCTACTTCCGCCGCGCCCTCTGGCAGATCGTGAACAGCATGAAATCTGGGTCCGACGTCGGCGAAAACCTCTCCGAAGTCATCAGAAGCCTCTCGAAGGAACAGCTCGTGGAAATCCGCAGGTACAAGTCAGTCCTAAACCCACTCGCCATGATGTACATGATGATTGCAGTCATCATGCCGTCTATGGGCGTCACCATGCTCATCATCCTCGCCTCCTTCCCGGGGATGGAGAAGATAGGGAGCGAGCAGACCTTCTGGGCCCTCCTCGTCGCCA
>CAZJQY010000176.1:0-3395 GCA_964548095.1 uncultured archaeon | reverse complement strand
AGACATCTCCGGCGCAGGAATGGCGTACTTGGTCGCTAAGGCGCTCGGCCGAAGCGAGCTCGCCCACCTCGCAGTTGTCGGCGCCGTCGGCGACATGCAGGACTCCGGCGGCAAACTACACTCAATCAACCGGATGATAATGTTCGACGCCATCGAGCAGGGAACCCTGAAGGCAAAACACGACCTCCGCCTGTTCGGCAGGCAGAGCCGCTCCCTGACGCAGATGCTCGCCTACGCCTCAGATCCCGTCCTGCCCGCTCTCACGGGAAACCAGCAGGCGTGCGCGCAGTTTCTCACCGCAAACAACATACCACTCACCGTTCCGGGAACCGAGCAGTGGCGCAACTACGTTGACATGACTCACCTCGAGCGACAACAGCTCACGACCGCTCTCTACATCCACTTACTAAACTATCACACGCCTGAGTTCATCATCCAGCGGATGATTGGTGAAGTCTACACCCTCCTCCAGGAGGAGCAGAAGACCGAGTTGCGCGATGCGAAGGAATACGCGACGCTTCTGAACGCGTGCGGCAGGCAGGAGCAGCCTGAGGTGGGTGTTTCCGTCTGCCTTGGGGACCGCGGCAAAAACCTAGCTGTTGCACGAGACCTCCTCGAATCCCATCGCCGGCAGCTTGCAGGCGGCTTGGAGTACCTCGCCGGGAAGGGTGTTGAGTCCCAGAGCAACCTCTACTTCTTCGACGCTGAGGGCGAAATCAAGGAAAGCCTCGTCGGCGTGGTGGCGGGCATGGCGTACGGCGCCCGCATCATACCCCCCGACAAACCAGTCCTCGGGTTCGCATCAGACCGCGACGACCCCACAATGCTTAAGGTTTCGGCGCGCGGCAACTGGGACCTCATTCGATGCGGCATCCACTTGGGGAATGCCATGCGCGAGGGTAGCGCAGCCTTCGGCGGCGAAGGCGGCGGCCACGACATCGCAGCCGGCGCGCGCATACCCTCCGACAAGAAGCAGGCGTTCATCGGCGAGGTGAACCGAATCTTCCAAGAACAACGGAAGGCGAGAAAAACTCATGAAGATTTCTCGTCGTCCAATTCTATACGTCATAAGTTATAAACTGGTGGAAATGGATTTGCACCGTTTTTTGGGCTCTGCCACTTTTTGACTGGGGTATTCCTTTTTAACAAAATTGCTCCTTTTTTGTCGCTCTTTTATGAAGTCTAGAAACAAAATCGAGGAACACCGGAGTCGACCCCATACCCTCATCAGGGGCACGGGATGGCTCCGGCTCCGGCAAACTTATCTCACCTTTAAAAAGCTGTCTATGACAATTAGAGAGACGAAAATTCCGGTATCTGCTTGTTATCCGGGAAAGCATTCGGTTTTAATGTCAACGGATAAATGAGTAATCAGACGATGGCCAAACGTCTCTATGCACTTGTGAAACCTAAGCTGCTCACTTGGGCAAGGGAAAGCGCAAGCTTCTCAGTAGAGCAGGTTGCGGAGTCCCTGCACTTGAAAGCAGACCGGATCATAAGATGGGAGATGGGGGATGAAAAGCCAACAATCCCCCAACTACGAAAATTAGCTGACCTCTATCACAGGCCCATAGCGGTCTTTTACCTCCCCGAGAAGCCGAAGGATTTCCAGCCGCTACATGACTTCAGGAGAATTAGGACGCAGGTGGAGTCTCAGCCGAGGAACTATAAGATTCAACTACAGATTAGGCAGGCACACTACCGTCGGGATATCGCAATCGAACTGACGAATGAGCTACAAGGCGAACTCCCAACACTTAAGTATGAAATTTCCTTGATCGACAATCCCGAAGAGATTGGTAAAAGAATAAGGGATATACTAAATATCAGCTATGAAAACCAGCTAAAGGCATCTAACCCCAATGTCATGTTCAAGGTCTGGCGTACCGCCCTTGAGAATGCAGGAGTGCTTGTGTTTCAGGTCAAAGGAATACCTGTTGAGGATATGCGAGGCTTCAGCATCAGCGAATACCCCCTACCCGTCATTGTGATCAACAGCAGAGATAGCTCGTCGGGGAAGGTTTTCACGCTACTCCATGAGTTCGCCCATATAATGCTCCACAAAAGCGGAATGTGCGACTTAGACGAATCGAATGAACGAAAGAAAGAAGACAATGACTTTGAAGTATTCTGCAACCACATCGCAGGAGCCACGTTGCTTCCGAAGGAGATACTTTTATCCGAGGAATTAGTCACCACTGAAGTCGGAAAGGTCAAGGCCAATGCAAACGGATTCAGAAACATCGAGTGGACAAACGAACAGCTGACATATCTTGCCCAGAAGAAGTTTAAGGTAAGCAGGGAGGTTGTCCTACGCAGACTGCTTACTTTCAACATGACCTCGTTGAGGCACTACCAAGTTATGAGAGATGAGTTCAACAGACAGGCGAAAGAATTTAACGAACGCAAGGAAGAGCCTGATGAAGAAGCCGGCGAAAAGAAGAAACGTTTTGCTCCGCCTGCAAAAATTGTCTTGAGCAATGTCAGCCTTCCCTTTGTGAGGCTTGTACTCGAAAGTTACCACCAACAGATTATTACTGCCAGAGACCTCTCGGATTATTTGGATGTGAGACTGAAACAACTCCCCAAAATTGAGTTGGAGATAATTTCTCGAACTACGAGCAGTGGAAGTGTGATATGAACTACTCAATCGACACCAGTGCAATCCTTGAGGGGTGGGTGAGGTTCATGCCACAGGATGTTGTCCCCGGTCTGTGGGAAAAAATGTCGAAACTAAGCCAGAACGGACAACTGGTAGCCAGCGAGGAGGTAATCCAGGAATTGAAGAAGAAAGATGATGGAGCGTACGAGTGGGCGAAAAAGAATATCAAAACAGTCCCGATTGACGATAATATCCAAGTCTCAGTAAGCGAAATACTCAAAACCCACAGGAAATTAATCGATGAGCGCCGCAACAGATCTGGTGCAGATCCATTCGTAATCGCCTTGGCCAAAATAAACGGTCACAAGCTTGTAACATGCGAACAACCAACAGGTAAACCAAACAGACCGCATATACCAGACGTATGCAATGACATAGGTGTACCTTACATCGACCTCATTGCATTATGCCGTGAACAAAAATGGTCATTTAAATAGGGGCAGGGTAGCCCAACTTTGCCCCTTTTTGTCCCCATCTGTTATTAAATGATTTCATTTGCCCATTTTTGCCACTCCTTTTTAGAGTTAGGGGCAAAGCAGGTTGAAATCTATGATTGAGAGACCTGAAAACTTGGTTTCTGATGTCAAGAGGACTTGTAGTCACCTCTTTTCAACCTATCAACTCGGGTTTGATGGATTAATCAAACCCCTTGATTTATAAAGGATTACTGCGTATTTCATACTACGATTTTCTTGGGTAGGGTGGATGAAAGTCTGCGCTACGCCGTAGAAAC
>CAZJQY010000175.1:0-3398 GCA_964548095.1 uncultured archaeon | reverse complement strand
AACATTATTTTGCACCTACGAATAAATAGGTTACTGCAGGGAGCATGCACTACTTCCGGTTGAGGCGTGTGAGGCAGGCGCCCACGAGAATCGAGGAGAAGACGACCAGCGCTATTGTGCCGTAGGGAACTGAGGCTGCCATCTCGGGTGCGGCCGCTTTGTCCATGACGCGCAGGGAAGACTCTGCGGCAAGCTTTGGCGCGTAAGCCGCAAGGCCGCTGGAAATATTTCCGAGGAGACTGTAGACCAAGCCGACGAGAGCGAGGAGCGCTGCCGACAGGAGAATCAGGACGTTCGCCTCATACGGTTTTATGGTGTGCTCCCCCTGCCGAGTGTGCCGATAGTACTTCCACTTGGTGTCAGAGTCTATCTGCTCGATAAGGCCTGCCTGAGAGAGCCGGTCCAAGTGCTCTTTCACGGTCGAGGGGGAAAGCTTCATGCCTTCGGCGATGTCGGTGAGAGTCTCCTTGTGTTCGGCAAGCCGCTTCAGTATCTCTATGCGCGTGTCAGCCGCCAAGACCTTCAGGGTCTCCCTGTCGAGCGTTATCTTGTCGGAAAACATGGTTTGATAGTATTTTGTCTTTAAGTCCCTTAAATGTATGCGGATGGTAACAAGACTCAAAAGCCAGGGAGATGACCTCTCCCGCCTGCGGGACAGACTGAGGGATGCCATAGATACCGTTCCCGGCCGCTCAATCCCGGCAAGTCAGCTGGCGGGGATAACTCCGGAGCTTACGTCATGTCACGCCGCTCTTGAGGCGTGGACTCGGGCGAGAGGCTGGTCTTGCGCCCTCGACGTCTGCGCGCAGGATGAGGGTCTGCTGTCGCGCGGCGTTGACGGCGGCGGCATCGCCGGCCAGATTGTTGACTACACCCGGGATGTTTCCGACCACCCAACGGCTTCAGCCATACACCTTAAGCGGCAGCAGCGTTCCCCGAAGATTATCGTCGCACAATCTGTTGGAGGAGCCCCCGCATTCGTCGAGCGGAAGATTAAGGGCGGCGGAGTCCGCGACCACCGCGGGCAGTCGAGCCCTCCAGGAACCGCAAGCGAATACATCGTCTCCCGGGAGGGCGTAATCCACCCGTTCGCGGTGACGCGCAGGCTCATGGCACGCTTCGACGAGATTTGGGAGATGCAGGTTCCAAATTTCGACTCCCGGTCACTGTGGGGGGCGGCAACGAAAGCCGAAACCCAGCGGGAGATGACCAACATGCTCGGCCTCCACCACCTTCTCATGAGCGTCGACGACGGCAGACCAGCGGGAATCCACGTGCCCGTTTCCGTCCTCGAACTCGGTGAAGTCCCGGTCGTAAGGGGTAGCTTAAGGAGGATGGTTCCCATCGCCGAATACCTAACAGACCCAGGCATCCACTGCGTCAAAGACCTCTTCCTACTCGCCTACTGGGCCCAGAGGAAGGCGCGCGAGCAGGGGATTCCGAAACCTGAGCAGGACGCCGTCGACGCATACGTGCGGGCGCTCGAGGAAAACGACACCTTCTTCGGGCGGCGCAGAAACTACCGCTCAAACCGCTTTCTCTCCACACTGGCTCCTGAGGACGTGGCCGGAATCGAGGGGAGCCGGTTCTTTGAGCCGGCGGCGGCGGAAAAGCTTGCGCCGGTACGCCGTAAGGCAGGCCCCGTGGTTGCGAGGGCGCTCGGCATCTCCCAGCTTCACAGCGTCGGAGGAGACGACACGAGAGTTCAGGAGCTTTTGGATTATGTGCTCTATGACTCCGCGTCAAAGGAGGACGTGGACACTGCAATGCGAATCATCTACGCCAACTACGGCGAGAAGATTACGCTGCCGTATGGGGGGCCGAAGCTTGCGGCAATCGACAAAACACGTTACGGAGACGCCGAAGAAAAGAATCCCGCCGTCCTCGCGTACCTGCAGGAAATCTACCGGCTGAACCATGAGGCTGCAGACCGCATCCTAAGACGATTCACGCACTCCTTCTACCGGGACGTCGGAGCCCTGCACGGGGCGGGCGGATACTTCGGCGGCTACCAGCCGTCCATGACATCGGCAAGAATTCTGGACAGATTCGGCGCACCCTACGGGGGGTCAGTCGAATGCCGCAACACCGACTTCTTAGGCTGCAAACACGACCTGGACAACGACACCCATCTGCCATTCGTCAGGCGCGACGCAGCCACCCCCGACGAAGACACCATCAGGGAGATGCAGCTCAAAGACTTATATCTCGCCGAAATCACCCTCGGAAAATTCAACACACTCATGACGGGGCGCCCGGAAGACGAACGAATATTCGGGCTGACAGACAGAAGGAGCATCGACTACATGCGCCTTGATTTCGGCCGCGACGACAGAAACAGGGTTACGCCGCTTAAGAGGAACCTAGAGGGGCTCCGCACAGGAGGAAGTAGTACAGGGTATTCTGAACACTTCCGGCATCTTCAAGCATACCGGGAAGAAGTGTACCAAGACTTCTATGGCCGAGGGCGCAGGTTCGCGGAGGAGCTCAGCGCAAGCTCTCGCGCAACGCAGGACACTGCCTGACTTTAAGGTCTTCTTTACCTGCTTTAAGTCGTTTAAGCGGGAAGTTTCTGCAGGCTTGCGGGCGGATGCGGTAAATCCTGCACCGACTCTTCCCCGCTTTATCCTTCTCGCGGAAGGGGCAGTCAACAAGCTTCTCATCCCGCTTGGGGTCGTACCAGCCGGAGACGCCGAGCAGCATATCGCCTGTCTTCTTGGATTCCCGCACGCAGTCGTCAGCCGGGAGAAATAAGATATCGTCCCCCCTCATCAAGCCGACGAGCAGGTGCTGTAAGACGTCGAAGCGACGCAACCGAACCCACCTCTCAAAATCCTGCAGCGAAATCTGAATCCTGATACCAACACAACAACTCCCACAACGCCTACAACAAAACCCGGAGCGAACTCTCCCGTCCACGAGTTAACTTTTGACAGCGCACATTAAAGAGTATTCGGTCTAAGAAGGTGCGTTATGGGGGCTGAGGTTTATACCTTATTTATACCTGCCGTTACTGTATTAATAACAGTTAGGTGGATGACATGTCTAAAGTATCTAAATCTAAGTTTTTAGGTAGTAATGTTAAGAATGCTACTCTTTCAGTGCGTATTGGCGCTGTATTAGCCGCTATTTCGCTAGGATTCTTATGGTATTGGCCTGACTACAAACCTAATTTTTTCATGTTGTTAGGAACACTGGGGGTTTTACTGGTAACTCTTGGATTTACGGTTGTGCAGATACTTTATCGGCCGCAGGATACATTATACTCTCAGAAAGACACGATAAAAAAGTAGTCATCACATCTGGAATCTCATCAACCTGCTTTAATGATGCTTCTTTAAGGTTAATCAGTATCTCCGATTTTGATTTAAGCGTTGGTTCGTAAGTTCTTTTTGGGG
>CAZJQY010000174.1:0-3410 GCA_964548095.1 uncultured archaeon | reverse complement strand
TGAGCTTAAGCTTTCCAAGGACGGCGGGAAAGTCGATGCGATAACTGGGGCGACGATTTCTTCGAGGGCCGTCGCCGAGGGAGTGTACGAGGCCGCATCAAGGTTGTTTGCGGAGGCGAGTAAGGCGGAGGTGGGGGGTTGACTGAGGTGTCCTGTCACAGCGGAGAGGGGGTTTGCAGCACACCCCAAAAGAAGTCGACATATCTTTCGGAGTTCACCAAAGGCATCATCAGGCAGAACCCGATTTTCGGCCTGGTTTTAGGCTTATGCCCGACCCTTGCAGTCACAACGTCAGTCGAGAACGGAGTCGGCATGGGAGTTGCGACAATCTTTGTGTTGGTCGGCTCCTGCCTCATGGTCTCACTACTCCGAAAGAATATTCCGCCGCAGATTCGCATCCCAATCTTCATCCTCATCATAGCAACCTTTGTTACTGTGACAGACCTCGTGATGACCGCCTACGCGCCGGCCTTGAGCAAGAGCCTCGGCATATTCATACCCCTGATTGTCGTAAACTGCATCGTCTTCGGAAGAGTCGAAGCGTTCTCCTCCAAGCAGCCGGTCTTAAACTCCGTCCTTGACGCGGCAGGCATGGGGGTTGGCTTTACCCTGGCGCTCATACTCCTCGGGGGAATAAGAGAGCTTCTCGGGACTGGCTCAGTCGTCTTCGCGGGCAGAGTAATAACCTCTGTTCCGATAGCGGGCGCCTCGGCAATGCTTATTGCGCCGGGGGCGTTCCTCACTCTCGGACTCGTCCTGGGCGCATCCCGGAGACTCGGGAGGTTCTTCAAATGAACGACGTGATCGCAATCCTTGTCGGCTCAATATTTGTGAACAACTTCGTGTTCGCAAGAGTCTTGGGCAACTGCCCGTTCTTCGGCGTGTCCAAGAAGACGAAGACTGCGATGGGAATGGGAGTCGCGGTAATATTCGTGATGACGCTCGCCTCAGCAGCGGCGTGGACCGTGACGGAGTACGCTCTACTGCCATATGAGCTCGGCTTCCTCAAAACAATCGTCTACATCCTCGTCATCGCAACCCTCGTCCAGTTCGTCGAATCCGTCATAAGAAAAAAGAGCAGGGCACTCTACAACGCGCTTGGAATATACCTTCCGCTCATCACAACAAACTGCGTCGTATTGGCTGTTGTGCTACTCAACTACTCCAAAACTTACGGTTTCATCGAGAGCGTCGCCCACGGGTTCGGCGGAGGCGTCGGCTTCACGCTCGCGCTCCTCATGATGTCCGGCATACGCGAGAGACTGGAGTACTCAAACATTCCGGAGTCCCTCAGAGGCCTCCCAATAGCCTTCATCACCGCAGGAATACTTTCCCTATCCTTCTTAGGGTTCTCGGGCATGATAAAGATGTGATAACATGGTAAACGTAATACTTGCTTCGGGTGGTCTGCTGGTCGGCCTCGGCCTGGTCTTCGGATACAGTCTCGCCTACGCGAGCAAGCGCTTTCACGTTGTCTCAGACAAGCGTATAGAGCACATCGAGGAGGTGCTTCCCGGCTACAACTGCGCAGCCTGCGGGCAGCCGGGGTGCAGGAACCTCGCCGAAGCTGTCATCGACGGTAAGGCCGTCCACAACGCGTGCGCCCCCGGGGGCTCATTAACGCACAAGAGGATTGCAGAAATTATGGGCGTGGAAGCCGGGGAGACTGAGCCAACTGTCGTGACCGTCCGCTGCGGAGGCGGCGTCCGCTGCAAGGACAAGTTCACGTACACGGGAGTAGCCTCCTGTGCGCAAGCAAGCCTCCTCGGCGGAGGACACAAGGCATGCTCCTTCGGGTGCCTCGGCTTCGGAGACTGCGTCGCAGCCTGCCAGTTCGACGCAATACAGATGGGAGAAGACGGAATCCCAGTCGTTGACCCGAAAAAATGCACGTCCTGCGGCCTCTGCGTGAAAGCATGCCCCAAAAAGATAATATCGCTCACCCCCAAGTCGAAGCGCTATCACGTGCTCTGCGTCTCCAAAGACAAAGGCGCGTATGTCCGAAGCGTCTGCTCGGTCGGCTGTATCGCATGCAGCCTGTGCGTCAAAAACTGCCCGAACCAAGCGTGCATACTCGAAGACAACCTCTCGCGCATAGACTACGCGAAATGCGAAAACATCGGCAAATGCGCGGAAGTCTGCCCGACAAAATGCATAAAAGAGCTTCCGCGTTGAGGAGTTAATATTCCCGCACTTCCTTTCTATTCTGCATGATGAGGAAAATCAGGGATACACCCTACTTCTCGAAGGTCGTAGGTCAGTTGCCTGCCGGCTGCAGGCTTTGCGTTCAGGGCAGGAAGCTCGTCTTGTTCGCGACAGGCCTCTGTCCGCGCCGCTGTTTTTACTGCCCGCTTTCCGAGCGCCGTCGATGGAAGGACGTCGTCGTCGCGAACGAGTGGTGGATAAGCCGCCCGAAAGACATCATCGAGGAGGCGAGGCTCTGCGACGCGCAAGGCGCCGGCATCACAGGAGGCGACCCGCTCATGCGGCTCGACCGCACAGTCCGCTACATCAGGATGCTCAAGCGCGCGTTCGGCCGGGACTTCCACATACACCTCTACACGCCCGGCTGCCTCGCAACCGAAAAGAGTCTGCGAAGACTATACAGCGTCGGCTTGGATGAGATACGCTTTCACCCGGAGAAGAAGGATTGGAGCAGCATCTCGGCTGCCTTAAAGTTCGACTGGGCGGTCGGCTGCGAGATTCCGGCAGTGCCCGGGGAAGAGAAGCAGGCGAAAGAGCTAATCGACTTTCTCGGCGAAGCCGGCGCATCCTTCATAAACATAAACGAGCTCGAAGTCTCGGAGACGAACCAGCAGGCTCTCTCACGCCTCGGCTTGTATGCGGTAGACGACGAGTCTTCTGCGGCAGGAGGGAGCCGGAAGACTGCGCTTAAGCTCCTCGACTACTGCGCCCGCGAAACCGACCTGTCCGCCCACTACTGCACGGTCAAACTCAAAGACAGGATTCAGGTCGGCCGCAGAATCAAACGGCGTGCGCGAAACGTGAAAAAGCCCTACGACCTCGTGGACGACGAAGGCATACTCCTACGGGGGGCCATATACCTGCCAGACCTTACGCCCTCATTCAACTACAACAAAAAGCTCGAGGAGATGGAGCCCGGCAGGAGACAGAAGCTCCTCTTAGAGATTAGCCGATTGAAGCATGAACTCCAGCGAACCTATCGCATACCCGAGCGTCTCCTTGAAGTGGACAAGAGAAGACTCCGGGTATTAGTAGCCCCCTGGATTCTCGAAGACATCGCAGGCGAACTCAAAGAGAAGAAGCTTGCGCCCGCCCTCGTCTGGGAGTACCCGACGTGGGACGCGCTCATAACACAGTTGGAATACCTCTAAAAACAGATTCAACGTCAATAACGGTTGGGGGGGTCTTAGGGTGTTAGGTATTTT
>CAZJQY010000173.1:0-3412 GCA_964548095.1 uncultured archaeon | reverse complement strand
TTCGACAAAGACTGGGACCCCTACGAGTGCGGGAGCCGGGAGTTCACCATCCGCCTCGCCGACTCAGAAGTCGGTGCCGAATTCAGGATTTCAGGCAAACACTTCAAGGAAATCACGGTCTCCCCGGAGAAGATTGCGCCAGGAAACTACACCGAAATAACCGTCTTGGACGAGGCGGGAGCAGGCCGCCCCGGCATCAGATTAAAGGTCGCCAAGGGAAGCGTCGACTATGAAACCCAGAGCAACGGCGTAGGGCTCGTGCGCGTCATCCTCGCAAACGAGTTCAAGGAGCCGTTCGGACGCTACGACGTCACCGTCTGGGCGCTCGGCTACTGCAAGCAGACGCTCGCACTTGACGTGCCCGAAGAGCACTCGCTGCGATTGATGCTTGAGCCCGAGAACCCGAAGCCTTATGAGCCGGTTCAGGTGGAAGTCTTCGACGAGAAGAATGCCCCGGCCTCCTACGCGCGCGTGACCCTCACGGGAAACAACACTGCCGCGTCAGAGTATTACACGGGCGCGGACGGGCTGGTCTACGTCACAGTGAACAGCGCCGGAGCATACAGGGTTTCCGCGGAAAAGGAGGGGTACGGGAGCGCTTCGAGGGAGTTCGTCGTCTCGGAGATTCCCGTTTTGAGCATAAAGTTCCCGCAGTCCGAGGCAGTCGTCGGGGCAGACTTCAGGATAATCGTCTCAGGCAGGGGAGCCGTCTTAGGTGACGTGAACGTCTCGATTGCGAGCGCCAACGAAACATTCCCCTTCACGAACGGGAGCATCGTATTCAATCCGCCGTATCCCGGCGAGTACAGGGTGACGGCAGAGAAGCAAGGGTATGCGCCGGCCGAAGCCTCTTTTAGGGCATACAACCTGTTTGATGTGGAGGTCGTGAAGGTCTTGACTGACGCGAAAACCATCCTCCTCAAGGTGTCCGACCAGGCGAAGGAGCCCGTCATCTACGCGAAAGTTTCAGTAGAGAACACCTCAACCTACGGCTTGACAGACAAAGACGGCTTCGTGTCCTTCAACCTCCCCATCCGCGACACGATAACATTCAAGGCTGAGAAGGAGGGATTCAAGAACCAGACACTCACCTACACCCCCAACAAGACGCTAATCCTTGAGGCGAACGCGAAGACCATCGAGGCAGGAAGCAGAGCGCTTGTGTCCGCGAGAAACGAGTTCGGGGACAGCGTCATCTCAGAGCTCACCATAACCTACCCTGACGGCTCCCGGGAGCGGGTGGTGAAAGACAAACACGCCTTCACCCCGCAGATGCAGGGGGAGTACACGGTATCCGCGGCAGCCGAAGGCTACGCTCAGGCGACAGTCTCCTACACCGTGAACCCCAAACCCCTCGACCTTACGGTGAACGCAACCGGCATAGAGCTCCTCGTCCGCGCGGAAAGCAAAAAGCAGCCCGTCCCAGGCCTCACCGTCTGGGTGGACGCCCCGACGGGCAGAGACTTCATCGTGACGAACGCGAGAGGCTCCGCAGTCTACAAGGCGCCTGACGAAGGAATCTACGTCGTCTACGCCGACACCGCACCCTACGAGTACGCCAGAAAAAGCGTCTACGTGAAGAAGGAAGGCTTCCCCTACGGCATGGTTGCCGGAGTGCTGCTCGTCGTCGTGCTAGCGGCGGCTGCACTCGCATACGCAAAGAGCAGCAGGCAGGAAAGCGCCCGGGACTCAGGAAAGAAAACCCCAAAGAAGCCGACACTACAAGACGTGTAGACGCTTCGCCCGAAGCTTTAATAACTGGGCGAGCAATATCTTCGTCCATGAAAAGACGTATCATACTCTGCCTTCTGGCTCTGCTCTTCATAAGCGGGTGCACGAGCCCTCCGGCAGGGCGGGAGCCCGCGGAGTACTCTGAGACGAGGGAGATGATTGGCACGTTCATTACCGTCACCGTCTACGCCGTAGACGAGCAGACTGCATTACAAGCAATCAACGCCTCCTTTGCGGAGATGACCCGCCTCGGGGAGGAGTTGAGCCATTACTCTAAGTCGAACAGAGTCTACGAGCTGAATACGGTGGGATATGAACGTCCTGTCGAGCTTACGCCGGATTTGGCTTACGTCCTGAATGCGTCGCTTTACTACTCGAATCTTTCTTCCGGCGCCTTCGACGTGACCGTGCAGCCGCTCCTCATCCTGTGGGAGCGGATGAAGCAGGGCGAGCCCGCGCCAACGGGAGAGGAAGTCGCCGGGACGCTTGCGCACGTCGGCTACCGATACCTCCAATTCAACGGCTCGCACGCCTGGTTCACGAAGCCGAACATGAGCGTCACCTTCGGCGGCATCGCCAAAGGCTACATGGTCGACAAAGGCCTTGCCGTCCTGCGGGAGCTGGGAATCGAGCACGCCCTCATCAACGCCGGAGGCCAAGTCGGCGCCTTCGGCGGGAAGGAAGGAGACGCACCCTGGACTATAGCCTTAAAGAACCCGAGAAACCAAAGCGACTACATAACGCTCATTAACCTCACGGACGGCGCAATCGCAACCTCAGGCGACTACGAACGCTACTACACGCCCGACATGAAAGCCCACCACATCATGAACCCGAAGACCGGGTACTCGGCGACCGAGCTCATGAGCGCCACCGTCACCGCCAAAACCGGAATAGACGCCGACGCACTATCAACCTCAGTCTTCGTCCTCGGACCAGACGAAGGAATAAAACTCGCCGAAAAACTAACAGACGTCGAAGCACTCGTAATAACGGAAAACAAAACCATCATAAAGACTAGCGAGTTCAGATTCTAACCCGATGAGAAGACAAAAAAAACTGGCGTTTTTCTTGCCAGACTCAGAATAGCCTTAAACGATGGTTTCTCTAACCTTCCACGGCGGCGCCGGTGAAATCGGCGGTAATAAGATTCTTCTAGAAGACAAGGACGCTAAAATCTACCTTGATTTTGGGGAGTCTTTTGGTTTCGGCGTAGACTATTTTTATGAGTGGCTTGAGCCGCGGGCGGCGAATGGCTTGGAGTGTTTTTTCGAGTTTGATTTGATGCCTAAAGTCCCAGCCCTCTACAGCCGGAAGATGCTGCGGTTCACTGATTTCCCCTACAGGAAGCCTGACGTTGACGGCGTCTTCATCTCCCACCACCACAGCGACCACACGGGCCACCTGCGTTTTTTAGACGAGGATATTCCCGTCTATATGGGGCACGGCACAAAGAAGATTCTTGACGCATACCAGACGCTTTACTCGTCGCTTGTAGACATCGGCGACCACAACAACATAAATCTCTTCAAGTCAGGCGACAGCATTGACGTTAAACACATGACTGTAACGCCGATACACGTAGAACATTCCACGCCCGGCGCATACGGTTTCATCATTGAGGCAAGTGGGGGGAATATCGTCTACTCCGGCGACTTCAGAAGGCATGGGCCGATGAAGG
>CAZJQY010000172.1:0-3471 GCA_964548095.1 uncultured archaeon | reverse complement strand
ATAAGCCACAGCATCGCGGTGGGAGAGGTATCATTGGCATGGTAACTAGGGAGGCGGACGCAGTAAGACTCTTGGTGGTGGCTGATACCCATAACAACCTATTGTTCTTCACCAACCGGGGCAAGGTCTTTTGCATTAAGTGCCATGAAATCCCACCTGATAGCTCCCGAACAGCTAAGGGGATGGCGGTGATTAATCTTTTCCCGGTTAGTGATAATGAGAGGGTCACAGCTATGGTAGCCCTGTCTGATTTTAAGCCGGATGATTACTTATTGCTGGCTACTTATCGTGGTGAGATAAAAAAGACAACTGCGGATAATTTTGCTTCGGTGCGGAGTAGCGGACTTATCGCTATGGATTTGGCGGAGGGGGATGAGTTGGTGGCAGCATGTTTAGCTACTGACCAAGATGATGTCATATTAGTGACTGAAAAAGGGCAGTCAATCAGGTTCGCTGTATCTGAGTTAAGAGCTAGCTCCAGAACCAGTGGTGGGGTGCGTGGTATCCGCCTGGCACCTGATGACCGGGTAGTCAGTATGGATATTGCCTATCCAGATACCTTCCTTTTGGTAGTTACCACCGAGGGCTTTGGTAAGCTTAGCCCAGTTAGTGATTATCCACGACAGCATCGTGCTGGCGGTGGGGTAAGGACTTTTAAGCTTACCGAAAAAACGGGTGAGGTGGCTGCTGCCAAGCTGGTTTCTCAGTCTCAACAGCTAATGATTATATCTGCCGATGGTATTGTTACCCGCACTCCGGTGAAGGAAAAGGACCCTAAAAAGGGCATTACTCTTCAGGGCAGGAGCACCCAGGGGGTAAGGCTGATGAGGCTCAGTGATGGTGATGAGGTGGTGGCTATCGCTTGCTTTGACAAATAAAAGGAGGCTAAATAATGGGGGTACCTTATTTTTCTCTAGAAGGTCAGGTAGCTATTGTTACCGGGGGTGGCACTGGAATAGGGCGGAGCATTGCCTTGGAGTTTGCCAAGGCTGGGGCTGATGTGGTTGTTGGTAGCCGAAAGCTGGCTAACCTGGAGAAGGTAGCCGAGGAGGTTAGAGCTCTGGGCAAACGTTCCTTAGCTGTCCCGGTTGACATCGCTAAGAAGACCGAAGTTGATAATCTTGTCCAGAGGGTGATGGATGAATTTGGTAGTATTGATATTCTGGTAAATAATGCCGGCACAATCGTTAGGGCATCATTGCTTGAACATAGTGAGCAGGATTGGGACAGGGTTCTTGACACTAACCTCAAGGGCTACTACCTTTGCTCTCAGGCAGTGGGCAGGAGGATGGTTGAGCAGAAAAGGGGCAATATTATCAATATATCTTCAATAAGAGGCATAGCAGCGGCTCCGGGGAGGGCTAGTTATGCCGTGTCTAAGGCAGCTGTGCTTATGCTTACCAGGGTGCTGGCTTTAGAATTAGCCAGCTACAATATACGAGTTAATGCTATTGCTCCTGGTTGGGTTAAGACAGAGCTCAACAAAGTCCAGTGGAGTGACCCTAAAGCTTATAAGGAGATTACGGATCCAATACCGATGGGGCGTTGGGCTGAGCTAAGTGCGATTGCCAGTGTAGCTTTATTTTTAGCTTCTGACGCCTCTAGTTATATTACGGGACATACCATTGTTGTCGATGGTGGCTTACTAGCTTAGCCCCTTATGCTTTCGCTGACAAGCCGGCTGCCAGCGCTCTAATCCGCAAAGAAGGTTTATAGGTGAAGCTGATTTTTATTCCTGGTTCGGGGAGTGCCAGAGCCGAGTGGGTATATCAAACTGAATACTTTACCGATTCAGAAGTCATTGTTTTTCCTGGTCATCCTGAGGGGAGACCTTGCCTTAGTATAGATGACTATGTGGAGTGGTTACGGGGTTATATTTACCAACATCACTATCAAGACGTCGTTCTGGTCGGTCATTCCATGGGGGGTGCTATTGTTCAACTTTATGGGCTGAAGTATCCTGAGGAGGTAAAGGGCTTGGTCTTAATTGGAACCGGGGCTAGATTGAGGGTGCTTCCTGCCTTTCTGGCAGCGCTTGAGGGGATGGTTGCCGATGAGGTTGCCTGGAGGAAATATCTGGAAGATGAGTATAGTCTTATTGACCCCGAAGTTAGGCAGGCTTTGTTAGCAGAGGGAGTGCATATAGGACCAGCGGTCACGCTAAACGATTTTCTTTGCTGCGACAAATTTGACATTATGGAAGAAGTTCCTACCATCAAACTACCAACCCTGGTTATCTGCGGAAGCCAGGACGTTAAGACACCAGTAAAATATACTAAGTATCTGGCTGATAAGATTGAGGGAGCGACTCAGGTCGTGATTGATGGGGCAAGCCACTGGGTTCATTTGGAGAAACCCAGAGAGGTTAATCAAGCTATAGAAGAGTTTCTAGGTAGCCTTAGCTGAGTCCCTTATGCTTTTGCTGGCAGTCAGGTTGCCAGCGTTCTAATCCGCAGGCGTTACAAGCTTGATAGCGGCAATCAGGGGTTTCTCTACCGTCTAGGGCACGGTGATATTCTTGCTTCAGGAAAGCGGTAGTTAGTCCGACATCAATGTGAGCCCAGGGCAAGGGTTCATCTAGGCAGCGCTCCCGCTGGGCATAGAAGCCGGGTTCAAGTCCAGTCTCCTCAAAAGCGCCAAGCCAATTTTCATATTTAAAGTGTTCATTCCAGGCGTCAAAGGTTGAGCCCGATTGCCAGGCACGATAGATAACTTTGCCTAATCGTCTATCTCCTCGGGACAATGCTGCCTCAAGCAGGCTGGTTTTAGGGTCTGGCCAGGATGGTCTGATTCCTTTCCGACGTAATCCCAGCTTAAGAAGTTCGTGTTTAGAGTTTAGCTGCTGTTCGCCCTCCTGGGCTACCCACTGAAAGGGGGTATGTGGCTTGGGGACAAAGGTGGATAGGCTGACTCTTACCTGAGACCTTTTCCCTTGAGCCTTCTTGCCCGCTGAGCGCACCTTATCTACTAATTGGATAATGGCCTCTATATCATCAATGGTTTCTGTGGGTAAGCCAATCATAAAATATAGCTTAAGGTTTATCCAGCCTCGGTCAAAGGCAGCAGCCGCCGTTTTCAGGAGTTCATCTTCGGGAGCATTCTTATTGATGCTTTGCCGTAGCCTTTCGCTTCCTGCCTCTGGAGCGAAGGTGAGCCCTGTCTTCCTGCGGGAAGGAAGAGCCTCCATCAATCTTACTGAAAAGCTATCAATACGGAGGCTGGGTAGCGACAAGCTAAGGTTGTGGCTTTGATAACGGTGAGATAGGCTAGCTACCAGCTCATCAATGCCGCAGTAATCACTGGTGCTTAGTGAGACCAGGGATACCTCATTATAGCCGCAGTTGGTGATAAGCTCGCCTACTGCTTGCACCACCTCAGGTTGAGGGCGCTGGCGCACTGGACGATATATAGTCCCTGCTTGGCAAAAGCGGCAACCACGGCTACAACCCCGCTGAATCTCTATTGCCCCTC
>CAZJQY010000171.1:0-3495 GCA_964548095.1 uncultured archaeon | reverse complement strand
CCTCCGTCAGGCCGGCTGTATCCCAGGCTGAGACAAGCTGCTTCTCGTCTTCGGCAAGTGTTTGCGACGCAAGCTTGCGCTCGAGCTTGCTCACCCTCTCGTCGAGGCCTTGAGCGTACAGTTCGACGACGTCGAAGGCTGTCTTCCGGACGTTCTCCAAGGCGAGGTTCAGCTCAAGGGTTATGTCGAAGACGTCGACGCCTGCCGCAGAGAGCGTGTCGACCCGCGCCCACAATTCGTCAAGCCGCCTGTTGTATTTGCCGAAGAGCTCGAGCATCTCGTCTGAGAGCCGGTGGGGGTCGTGCAGCAGCGGCCTCAAGGTGATGAAGTACGACCGTCCCTGATTGTATTCCGCGTTCTGGATCATCCCCGTCCCCACACTCGCCTTGACGATGGAGCGCATGACGTCGATGCCGTATTTGAGCCGTATCCGGTCGAGGTCCATCTCGTAGCGAGTTCGCATCTGGATTTCCGTGCCGATGTTCGCCTTGATCTCCCCGACGAAGTCTGAGAGCACCTGGCTTATGAGCACAAGCCCGACACCCCACTTGCGGAACTCCCGCACGCTCCGCTCAATCTGGACGAGCGCCCTCCCGCTTCCCCCGAACTTGGGGAGCATGCGGTGGACTTCGTCGTAGACCATGAGCAGCCTGCACTCGGCGCTCTCCGTAAGCTGGGATGCGAAGACGTCCCGCACGCTCCGCTCGAGGAAGGAGTCGATATCTTTGGGAGACAGCTTGTGGAGCGAGAAGATGGTTATCTCGCCGGGGTTCATATACTTGCGGACGTCGACCCGCTCGTTCTCGCTCTCGACCACGTGGATGTTTCCTGAGAAGGCGCGGGCGTCGGAGCGCTTCAGCTTGAACATCGGGTAGAGCCGCATCATCCCGCGCGAGCTGCAGGGCTTGAGGAATCCCGTCCATTGTCCGGTCGGGTCGAAGACGATGACGGCCACCTTTTTGAGCAGCGCCTCCTCGACGATTACTTGGGCTGCGATAGTCTTCCCTGAGCCTGTCGCCCCGGCGCAGAGCGTGTGCGTCTGGAGGACGTCCAGCTCAAGATACGCCTCCTTCGTCGACTCGGCAACCCGCCCCAGATACCCGGAGCGTTTCCCGGGCCCCGGCAGGTAGTCGAAGGACACCATGCCCAAGTACCTTCTGCGCCGGTCCGTTATCAAGCGGTAGCGCCAGTAGGCGAGCACGATGAAGAGGGCGGCTGGCAGCAGGCCGAAGAAGACCTGCACGTTCGAGAAGGTCAGGAGCTTACTAATGAAAAGTTGTACGACCATGAGCGGTGAGACGCCTATGTCAACCTCGAATGAGTCTTCGGCAAGCGGCTCAAGCCGTGAAGCATCCTTTGGGGAGTAGACCGCAGTCCCGACGACATACGTCTTCCGCTCGATTGTCTTCCCTGGGAGGAGGCTCTCAACAACGGTTTCCTCGGTCGTTACCGTAAAATTCTTTTCCTTCTCCAGGATGACGGTCTTCGACTCCAAGTCGATGAGGCGGGTCACAAGCACAAGGTCGGTCTTCCGCTTCAGGATGTTTTGGACGTCGACCTGCAGGTTCAACGCTTCCCCAGGAATCACCGCTGAAGCAAACGGGGAGGCCTTGATGGAAAGCTCCAGCTCATCCCACGGGTCGCGGACGGTAAGCACCGCCGCAACGCTCGTGTTGACGTTTCCTGTAGTAAGTATTATTCTTCCCGCATAGACTCCGGGGGCGACCTCCGGAAGAACGCTCACGCGGACTGGAAGGTTTTCTTCGCCGTCAGATGCCACCTCGACGAAGGTGTTGTCCAGCTTGACCCTGTCGCGGAGCTCTCCCGTCGCGCTTGCGGCATATACTGTCACCGGCTGGAACAGGCGATTGCGGACGATGGTTGCGGATTCAGCCCGCTCCCCCGGGAAGGCGGTCAATGATACGTCAGAGGCCTCAATTGTCGGAATCTTTTGGGCGTGAGAGAGAACACTACCCCAAAGTGCCAGTAAGATGATGAGGGGCAGTATCTTGAGATTCATACTATGAAGATTATTTACCCAGACTATCTATTAATCCGACATTCCTCCCGAACTCCGTCTGGCTCTCCTTGAGCGTTTCATAGACCTTTCTGAAGAGGGTCCGGGTTGCCTCATCGATTCCGGGATGCTCTGCGCCCTTCAGGAACACGCCTTCAAGTTCCCGGTTCTGGCGCTGAATCGCCCGCAGGTTCTCCTGCTGGACCATGATGAGCGTCTCGAGGCGGTCGTTGACTTCCTTCACGTAGGCTTCGGTCTCTGACGCCCGGTTGTCGATTCTCGTCTCGATGTCGTAGAGCATCTTCTCGCTGGATTTCTTCACATCCCGCGCCTCCTCGCGGAACTCCTTCCCGAGGGATTCAATCCCCCCGACCTTTTCCATGAGGGTCTTGGTCTTCTCGTCGACGTCTTTTTTGAGCTCGAGGAACTCCTCCTTCTTGGAGTATTCTTCTATCTTGACCCTTATCTGGTCAAACTCTTTGCTCGTCTTCTTGAACGATGAGTCGATGATGCCGACCCTGTCTGAGAGGCGGATGAACTCGTTGAAGCGGGTCTGGACGCTCCCGAAGATGGACTCGACCTTGTTCGCGTGCTTTTCGACGGAGAGCTCGACCTTCTTTATGCTGTTTAGCTCCTGCTTGACATCCTCGTTGAGCTGGATGAGCATCTCCGTGCCCTTGAACGTTGAGATGGTGTTCTTGACTGCCTTCATCTCCAGGACGACGGAGTCGATGATGGCGCGGTTCGCCTCCTGCTTGGCGGCAACCGACTCGATTTTGGTGTCCTCTTTTTTCAGCTCCTTCATGAGCTTCTGCGGCTGGACGGCGGAGACAAGCTCGGTCGTCTTCGAGGACTCGATGCGGAGCTGGCTTATCTCCTTCTCCTTGTCTATGAGCCTGCGGCGAAGGTCGCCTATCTCCTCGTTCGTGCGCTGGAAACGCTCCTCCTGGATGGAGCGAAGCTGAAGCATTGCCTCGGTCTGGGCCTTCAGCTTTTCAACGTCCATCGCAAGCTTCCGCAAGGCTTCGGGCGTACTCCCAGAAGAGTCGGCGCCTCCCGGACCAGCCAGCACCTCGGAGACCGGCTTCAGCACCGCCTCCTGGTCCTCGTAGTCGCTCATGATGGCGGCGTCGATTTTCTCCTGGTCCTGGCCGCCCTTGTCTTTCCCCAAAAAAGGCAGTTTCATTCTTTCTTCAGATACTTCGTGTAGACGTAGGATGCGACGATTATCCCGAAGATAATCAGCACAGTATTCAAGACGACGATTTTCACGCCGAAGATGACGTTTAAGAAGAGGACCGCAAGAGGCACCGCCGTAATGCTCAAGACGATTGAGAGCGTCACACGCTCAAGGAAGTCTAGCTCATCCCGCTTGAACAAAGCCTGCGTCAGGAAGTATCCGGGGATAAAAAGCATATATACGGAACCGACGATAATCCTTAGCACACTTAGTAAGCCCATTTTCACCAACGTAAAGT
>CAZJQY010000170.1:0-3502 GCA_964548095.1 uncultured archaeon | reverse complement strand
CCTCATACTCCGTGTCCGGCGCGTAATAGTTGGAGGTGGCCTTCTTTTTCACGAACCTGATGCTTCTGAAATCCAGGCGCTTAAGGATTTCCTCGGTAAGCTTCATGCCTGCTTCCACGCTCATCTGGTCGTCGACCACGACCATCGAGGCTCCGTAGTGGGCGCGCAGGTGGCGCGCGTCTACCTTCTGCTCGCGGCGGAAGCGAAGGCCGACCGAGAAGAGGAGCATGGGCGTCCCGCGCTTCCCGATGAGCGCCGCAATCGTCGGAAACCAAGCACCAGTCATGTGAGAGCGAAGCGTCGTCTTTCCGGCTACAGGCTGGATGTTTTTGAATTCGGGGAAGAGGCTTACGATTTGTGCGGCCTCGTCGGTTGTGACTGACAGTCGGTTCACCATCTCCTCAAGGAGGTTGTCGCCTTCGATGACTCCCTCACGGTATTCGCGGAGAATCTTCTTGAGCTCATCAGCCTTGACGACCGGGTTTACGGAGCGGACTTCGGAAATCTTTTCGTCTGATAAACCGATGTCCGGCCGCGGCAGCCCCGCAAGGTAGTAGACGCGGTCTAAGATGACGGGAGCCTCAGGCCCGTACTGTTTGTAGACGTCCTCCTCGGACACCATGAGCGGGTTCTCTATTTCGTCGAAGCCTAAGTCGAGGAATACTTTGCGTACTTTCTGTAGTAAATCCTGCACTGGATGAGGCTTACCCTTCCCGACACTGTAGGTTACGTGCGTCTTCTCCGGCACAAGCCGAGCCGACTCAACCCAAGCCTTCCGGTAATCCTTCCTCGCATCAGCCTTAAGCTTCCTCACATCAAAAGCCATAGCGGTAAAAGATAGGGAGGGGTATTATTAAAGAAACTATTCCCGCGTCCTAAGGCGCTTCAACACCCGCCGAAACAGCTCGTCTCCGCCCAACGCCCCCGCAGCGTTCAAGTCCCGGAAACGCTGGTGCGCGTCGTCAACCCTCCTCGCGAATGCGAGCGGCCTGTTTTCCACGGACGGGTCGCCGTCGTCCTCCGTCATCGAAGACAGTGCGGAAACGCCCATGTTTATGGCCCACGCGTCGTGCGTTGCAGCGACCGCGGAAAGAAGCTCCGTAGTCTTCGAAAGAGTTGGGAGAGAGTCGTCTCCCAGCATGCCGTCTGCGACATACGCTACCTTAAGCGTGTCCAAAGCCATCCTGCGAGCAGCCTCCCCAGAAGAAGCCGCCACCGCACTCAATACGTCCTCGACGGGAATCTGCCGTCCGACGGCGTCTTCCCGCAAGGCCTCGAAGATGGGTTTAGGCTTCGTCAGGCGCCTGACCATGTAAGACTAATGGAGGCCAGCGTATTTATGATGGTTTCAACGGTATGCTTATGAGGTTCCAGCGAGCCCCTTTTTCTTTCCCGAAAGAAAAAGGTGCTTCAGCCCCAAAAAGAAAGAAAATGATTCTCTTAAAGGTTCAAGGGTATGCTCACAAGGTTCCAGCTGGTGGTGAGGGAGAGGCTTCTTGTCTGAACCGGGGTTGTGACTTGGATGCGGACTGATGCTTCTGTTGAGGGGTCGAGGGCTGAGGATAGGTGGACGGTTATGTTCCCGGCGACTCCTCCTGAGGTTGAGGCATTCAGGGCGAGTTTCTTGCTCGAGTGCGCGGGCACGGTGACGGTGCTGTTGCCGGTGAGTATCGTAGCGTTGTCGTAGACTGAGAAGAGGATGCTTCTCGGGCTTGCGTAAAGCCGTAAGCGCAGGGTCTCGTTTGAGTCTCCGTTGTTTGATAGCGTGATGTTGAGTGACTGCGACGTCTTGTTGTTGTAGACTTCCGAAACGCTTGCGTTCACGGAGAGGTTGTGGGTGCCGGAATAGACGAGCACGAGCGTTGAGGCGTTGGTTAAGCTCGAGGTTGCGTTCGAGACTTGGACTGACAACGCGTGTATCCCTGCTTCTATGGTGGAGAGGTTCCAGGTTAAGGTGTTGTTTGCGCCGGCTTCGAGGAGGGGGATGGACTCGCTTAGGCTATCGGATGAAGTGAACCCTGAAGTCCAGTTGATAACCGCGGTGTTGTTTGAAGCGTTCAGCCCGCCGACATTTGAGACGGTCGCGGAAACCGTAAAGGATGAGCCATTTGCTGTGCGCGATGGTGCTGAGAGTAATACGAAGACTCTTGCAGGCTCGGACACCACCACATTCGAAAGCGTCTGGACGAATCCTCCGTCTGCAGAATACACCTGAGCACCAAAGGGGTATGTGCCAGCCGATGAGAGATAGACGATGTAGCGCGACAGGTTCGTGCATCCAGCGCAAAGCTCGGAGATGGTGAAACTCGTATTCGAGGAGACGTTTGCAAACGCCGGATAAAGCAGGCTCACGGTGAGGTTTGACACATTCGATGTGAGGGTGTTCCCGACCGTCACGGTGATGTTGAATGACTCGTTCACCGACACTTTGGAGGGCGCGTCCACGCTCAGGTTCAGGCCCGGCAGTATCCTGAAGGAAGACTCGTTGTTGCAGGAGTTGTTGGCCTCAAGCGAGACGATGTTGTATCCGCCGCCGATGAACAACGTGTTCCCGACGGCCTCGGTCCTGTTGACCGAGTCATTCCCGGCAAGCGTCAGGTTACCGCTCACGTAAAGCAGGTAGATTGTGGAATTGCTCCTGCTACCCTGAAGCTCATCCGAGTAGTGGGCTACCGTCAGGTTGTAGGTCAGGGAGACGTGTTGAGCCGTCGGGTTCCCGAAGCCGTAGACGATTGTTGCATTCCCGCCAACGGTCACATTGCCGGCTGAAACAAACACGTTCAGCGGGCATGAGCCAGCCAGTACTCTCTTGGGGGATGGCCCCCCGCATGACTCGTAGTGCACGCACTTTAAGTCCGAGGGGTGGACTCCAACGGACGCATCATAGGAGTATACCCTCGCTTCGTCGCTGTCCGGCTCATAAAGGGAGTTGCCGTCCTTCCACACGCTCGAAGGAGGTACCGCGTTCATGTCGTAGCCGGGGGTTGAGTCCATGAGACCCCAGCGGTCTCCGGAAATGGCGGCGGGCAGGCGCGCCTCAGCCCAGTCGTGGAAGTTCCACGAGTCAACGAGAATCGTCGTGATTGGCCGCGACGGAATACCTACGGAGCGAAGGTACGCGACTAGGAAGTTCGCGAAATCCATGCACTGGCCGGGATCCATGGGGGCTGCCGGGTCGATGCCCAATGTGCTCCCGTAGTTGTAGGAGTTCGGGCGATAGTGACAGAGTTTCGTCGCCCACACACAGTAGTTTTTGGTCGCGCACGTCGACTGACTGTATGAGAAGCACAGGCCGGCGTCAGGGTCAGTCGTCCTAGGTTTCGGTCCGCAGTGAGGAGGCGTGTTCGCCGGAACGCACCCAGAATGAGCATTGCATTCGCTCTCCTGCCAGTACTCCTCGCAGTGGTTGTAGAACATGATGCTTCTGACCATACTTCGGATTAGGTTCGCGCTAGACTGCCCGCTAGACTGCCCGCTCACCGCATTAATCGCCGTCGTGAAA
>CAZJQY010000169.1:0-3506 GCA_964548095.1 uncultured archaeon | reverse complement strand
AACGCAAGCTGGTGCATCTGCTGGTTGGTTTGTTTGAGGCTGCGGCCGTATTTTTCCTGATGCCGCGGATTGGCAGGCTTATCCTCGTCCCGCTTGCGGCAACGATTCTCTTCTTGTATTACGCGCCGAGGCTCGCCCCGAGGATGCCGGGGATATCGCATCTGCTCTTCCACTTTGAGAGGAGGGAGGACGTAAGGGCGTTTCCCTTTAAGGGGGCGTTCTGGTTTAATGTCGGCATCCTGTTTCCCGTGGCTTTCCTGAGGACTCCGCTTGCGTGCGCGGTCATAGCGGTTCTCGCGTGCGGTGACTCGGCTTCAACGCTTGTCGGAAAATTCTATGGGACGTACAGAATCGGGCGAAAAAGCTTTGAGGGACTAATCGCTTTTATGATGGCATCCTCGTTGGGTGCCTCATTCTTCGCGAAACCGGCCGTCGCCATATTGTTCGCGCTCGTTGGAGGCTACGTTGAGTTCTTCATCAAGGTGAACGACAACCTGAGCATACCCATAAGCCTTACCGCAGCAGCCCTGCTCCTCGGCCTCTGATGATTGCGTCCGCAACCTTGAGCGCTCTCACGGTTTCGGCGACGTCGTGGACGCGCACGATGTCAGCTTTCTGGGATGCCGCCAACACGGCTGACGCGAGCGAGCCCTCAAGCCGCTTCTCAGGCGGAAGGTCGAGGAGGGCGCCGAGAAACGACTTGCGGGATGAGCCGATGAGGACTGGGAATCCGAGTTTCTTGAATTCTCCGATGTTTCTCAGGATTTCTAGGTTGTGCTCGAGGGTTTTCCCGAAGCCTACGCCGGGGTCGAGGATTATCTGACGCGCTGCGATGCCGGAGTCCAGTGCATAAGCTATCCGCTCCCTGAAGAACGCGGTAATCTCGGCGACCACGTCCTTATAGTGCGGCTTCTCCTGCATGATTTTCGGGCTCCCCTGCATGTGCATGACGACAACCGGAAGCTTGGAGGACGCCACAAGCTCTGCCATGCCTGGAGAGCGCAGCCCGTTCACATCGTTTACCATGCTTGCGCCGGCATCAATTGCCTTCGCCACCACCTCAGGCTTGTACGAGTCGATGGAAATGGATATGGTAAGCTCCGCTGAAAGCTTTTTTATGAGGGGTACAACGCGCCTTATCTCCTCCCGCGGCGGAACCGGTTCTGAGCCCGGCCGCGTCGACTCTCCGCCGACGTCAATTATGTCTGCGCCGTCTTCGGCCATCCGACGCGCGAGAGACAATGCGTCTTCTGCGGACGCGTAGCGCCCGCCGTCGTAGAACGAGTCGGGGGTGACATTTAAGATGCCCATGACAAGCGTCCGCTCAAGGGGTAATGTGAAGCTCCCACAATGAAGTTTTTTCACAGCCATTCTGCGTTAGTAGTATTGGCTTGCGGGGGAAAAAAGCATTTAAGCCTGAACGTTTTTATGCTAACTCATGCTCGCTTCGATGCTCGTCTTGGCGGCTGTCTTCCTGCTCATCGCGGTAAGGTGGATTGGAGGCAGGAGGCTTCAGATATGGCAGATTATGGTGGGGGGAGCCGCCGCCGTGCTGCTTGCCGGTGCGATTTCGCCCAAAGATGCGCTTTATGCCATCAACGCCGACGTCATGGTGTTCTTGTTCGGGATGTTTGTCGTCGGCCAAGCCCTCGAAGAAAGCGGTTATCTCTCGCACATAGCCTACAAGTTATTCAAGAGAGCAAAATCCACGGGCTCCCTGCTGCTTCTCATCCTCTTCGGCATGGGTTTTGCTTCGGCGTTTCTCATGAACGACACCCTGGCGATTATAGGAACCCCTGTTGTTCTGCTTCTTGCGAAAAAACACGGGATGACGCAGAAACCCCTGCTTATGTCTCTCGCCTTTGCGGTTACCATAGGAAGCGCTGCAAGCCCCATCGGCAACCCGCAGAATCTCCTGATTGCTGTGGATGGGGGGATGACGAACCCGTTCGCCACGTTCCTGAGGTTTCTTTTCGTCCCCACGATAGAGAACCTTTTCATAGCCTACATAATCCTTAGGCTAGCGTACCGGGAGCACTTCCATGATGGGGAGCTTGCTCACTCGCAGGAGCCGATTAGGGACAGGAGTTTGGCACGCCTCAGCAAGATTTCGCTTGCCATAATGGTTTTTATGATTCTCCTAAAGGTGGTTTTTTCTCTTTCAGGGTTGGACGCCGCCTTCAGGCTCACCTATATCGCACTCGCCTCGGCGCTTCCCATACTCGTCTTCAGCCCGAAGCGCACAGGCATCTTAAAGAGAATCGACTGGCATACGCTCCTCTTTTTCGCAGGGATGTTCGTGCTCATGGAGAGCGTCTGGCAGGGCGGATTCTTCCAGTCGGTTATGGAGGAGCGGGGTGTTGACGTCCTCTCCGTTCCCGCGATACTCATCGCGAGCGTGTTCGTGAGCCAGTTCATCTCGAATGTCCCATTGGTCGCGCTTTATCTTCCGGTGTTGGCGCACGGGGGGGCGGGAACGCGCGAGCTTCTCGCGCTTGCTGCCGGAAGCACGATTGCCGGGAACCTGTCGATACTCGGAGCCGCAAGCAACGTCATCATCATACAGAACGCGGAGAAGCGGGGCGGGGAAAGCCTGACGTTTCTTGATTTCGCGCGGATTGGCGTGCCGCTCACGCTGGTTAATGTTCTCGTGTATTACGTGTTTTTGCTGTGAGGATTTTTATCGCGTCTCCCACGAAGAATATCGAGCCTGCGAAGACGATGACGTCATCTTTTGAGGCGAGGGCTCGGGCGGTCGATGTGGCTTCCGCAACCGATGAGGCGGGCGTGCAGGGGATGCCAAGGCGCGTCAGTTTCTCGCAGAGCACGCCCGGGGAGGCCGCCTTGGGGTGCTGTGATTTTGCGGTTACGGCGGCCTTCATCTTGGGTGCGAGAATGCCGAGGATGCCGTCAACGTCCTTGTAGTCTGACACGCCGAGGACGAACACGTGTTTTCTGTCCCCGTAGAATGCGGTGAGCGTGTCTCTGAGGGTTTCCGCGCCCTGTGGGTTGTGGGCGCAGTCTAGGATGATGGTTGGCGTAGTCTTTAGGATTTCGAAGCGTCCGGGCCATGATGCGGAGGACAGGCCGCGCCGTATATGCTCGGGCGATATCCGTATGCCTTTTGAGTTGAGGATGTCGAGTGTTGTGACGGCGGTTGCGGCGTTTGCGAGCTGATGGCTTCCGAGGAGTTGTATGGTGAGGTTTCTGTGGCTCCGTATGCCCTCGACGTCGAGCTTCTGTCCGTTTACGGTTGCGCTTCTGAGCGCGTGGGTTATGTTTTTCCCGATGATGTGGAGGGGTGCCTTTTTCCTTCTGCACGCTTCCTCGATGACGCTTAAGGGCTCTTTTTCCTGCTCTGATGTTACGACGGGCGTACGCTCCTTGATGATTCCTGCCTTATGGCCCGCAATCTTTGCGAGTGTGTTGCCGAGTATTTCGGTGTGGTCCCGCTGGACGTTCGTGATGACGGAGACTTCAGGCGCAAGGACGTTGGTCGCATCGAG
>CAZJQY010000168.1:0-3506 GCA_964548095.1 uncultured archaeon | reverse complement strand
AGTGTAAATCCTGCTGTTGACGACGCATTCGCTCGGCAGAACTTATCTCTTAAAGGCCGTACTTCACCCTCCTCATCGCCGAGTAGATTAAGCCGAGGAGGACGAACACAGACATTATTTCGAGTCTTCCGGTCCACATGAGGAAGATGTAGGTTAACTTAAGCATTGTGGGCATGCCAGGACTTGTAATGCCGCTTGAGAGGCCCGCGTTTCCGACTGCGGAAGCCGTCTCAAACATTGAGTCGACGGCATTGTAGCCGTAGAACATGGTAACAATCGTCCCAAACCCAAACAAAATAAGGTAGCCGACCACGATGAGCAAAGTACTTCGTGCGGCGGCGTCTTCGAGGACGACATCCGTTATGTGATGGTACTTTTCGACGAGGACTGCCGTCTCAGGGTAAATAACCTTCTTGATTTCCCGGGAAAAAAGCTTAGTCGTGATGGCAACCCTCAGGGCCTTAATCCCCCCGCCGGTGGAGCATGCGCAGGCTCCAAGAAGCATGGCTATTGTGATGGCGAATTCGGGGAGATTCGGCCACTCCTTTGACATCTGGAGGGGGTATATCGTCACAAACCCGGTTGTCGTGTGCGCTGAAATAAGCTGATAGAATCCCTTCCGGAAAAGCGCCACGTACTCTGAGTACACGTTGTAGTGGAGGAGCCACGATGTCGTCACCATCGTTAAGATGACCACACTCAACGAAAACGTTATTATCTCCACGTTCCTGTAAATCTCCTTCCTGTTCCCGCTCAGCACAGCGAAATGCAAGGCGAAGTTGAACGCCCCGACGACCATTATTATCACGGAGACGATTTCATATAATGCGCTGTGGTAGAATAGCATGTTCTGCGAGTGAGGTGCGAAACCGCCGGTGCTGAAGGCGGCCATCGAATACAGGATGGCGTCGTAGGCGGCATTCACCAGCGGCATTCCCTCGTAGACTCCCGTAAGGGATAGCATCACCGAACCGATGACCATATACAGAAGGGATATGCCGAAGATTATCCTAGAAGTTGTCGTAATGTTCGGGGATATCCTCTCGTCACGGCCTTCCGCCAAATACAGTTTGACGGCACCCCTACCCCGCCGTGTTACCGCAGCGAGGGCGAATATGACGATACCACACCCCCCTATGAATTGCATGTAATGTCGCCAGAAGTTTATGGAATACGGCAGGTGGTCGATGTCAGGCACAAGAGTGAGTCCAGTCGTCGTCCACCCGCTCATGGAATCAAAGACGCCGTCCAAATACGAGTTCACTGAGCCGGAAAGCCACAGGGGGAGTGCGCCAACCATCGAGGCGAAAACCCACCCGAAAGCTATGATACTCATCGAGTGCTTGAACCTAAGCTTCTCATCCGTCCTCAAAAGATTCCTCGCTAAAAAGCTCACGATAACGCAGATTGAGATGCTTGACATAAAGTCCAGGAACGCACCCCACTCTCCGAGAGACAATGCCATCACCGCCGGAAGAATCATCATCGTTGCGAGCCCGAGGATGATGACGCCGAGGTGGTATCCCATCAGTTTAAGGTCTTTTTTCTAAATAATGTGGTTCTCCTCATGACAGAAGCCTCAGGACCAGTGCCATAACAGCGCAGATGACTAGCGCAATGAGCATCAAGGATACTGGAATAGCAAACTCCACAGCTATCCCATCGCTGAGTCTTCGCCATGATTCAAAGAAGTTTTCCCTCATCTTAACGATTCCTCCTTATCCACCCTTTTATCGCCTCTATGATTATCATGAGCGACTCAGTGGATATCGCGATTAATGCGAGCAATCCCAAGACAACGGTGGTTTGCTTCTTCCTCTCGGCGACGGCGTGGTGTATCAGATGGCCTTCCTCGGAAATCTCAAGCGAGCTCGCGTGGATGTCTAAGTCTCCTCCGTGCTGGGGGCAGGCTTTGTGGAATACTCCGGAGACCTCTATTATGTCTCCTTTGTGGTTGTAGTCCCCATGCGAGCGTATCTTCCCGCACTCTTCCTTTGCGCACCAGACGCCGACGGCATACCCTCCGTCATAGGCGTTCACCCACCCGTACTCGCCGCGAACCATAACTGGCCCCACAACTTCCCCCCTGTAGACAACGCTTCTTCCATCATAGTAGACGCTCTCGTTAACGAGTTCGATGCTTGATGTTATCTTTTCTGCCCCTCGGACTTCCGCATCGTTTGTCTGCGCTCCTGCGCTTGCGAGGGCGGCTGCGAGGAAGACAAGACCTATTGTAAATGCCTGAAGTCGTCTTTCAGTCATCGTGTGGTTACATGCTTACTATACCCAGTATAATAAAACCAAAAAAGAACAGGTTGATTTTATAAAGAAAAAAGGGTGTGAGGGGTTTGTTCTTCTCAAACCCCCGCCTTCAGGCATCACATGTCCATGTCGCCCATTCCTCCCGGGCCTCCGGGCGGCATGGGTGGGGCTGACTTCTTGCTTCCCGCAATCACGTCGTCGATGCGGAGCAGCATCTCCGCCGCCTCGCTCGCGCTTTTCACGGCCTGCGTCTTAATCTTTAAGGGCTCGATGACGCCGTTCTTCCACATGTCCTCGATTGTGCTCTTCATGACCATGACGCCGTAGTCCACGCCCTCCTTCTCGTGCTGTGCGCGAAGCTTGACGATTGTGTCGATTGCGTCCATCCCAGCTGATTCAGCAAGCGTCCTAGGTATTATCTCGAGGGTTTCCGCGAACTCGTTCACGGCGAGCTGCTCGCGGCCTCCGACTGATTCCGCGAATATTCTAAGCTGCCGCGCGACCTCTATTTCGGCCGCCCCGCCGCCTGAGACGACTTTTCCGACTTCGAGCGCCGCTGATACTCCGCCGAGTGCGTCCTTCATGGCGCGCTCGACTTCGTCGACGACGTGCTCGGTCCCGCCGCGTATGAGGATGCTCACGGCCTTCGGGTTCCTGCACCCGCGCACGAAAATCATCTCGTCCCCTGAGACCTTGCCCTCCTCGATGAGCTTCGCCTGCCCTAAGTCGCCTTTCGCGAGGTCTTTGAGGTTGGTCACAAGCTTTGCGCCGGTCGCCTTCGCGAGCTTTTCCATGTCCGACTTCTTGACGCGCCGGACCGCGAGGATTCCTTCTTTGGCGAGGTAGTGTTGGGCTAAGTCGTCGATGCCCTTCTGGCAGAAGAGGACGTTTGCCCCGCTTTTCTTGATGTCGTCGACCATGCCTTTGAGCATCTTCTCCTCCTGGGCTACGAATGCCTGAAGCTGGTCCGGGGAGGTGATGGATATTTCTGCGTCGGTTTCCGTCCCCTTGACTTCGATGGCGAGGTCGAGCAACGCGACCTTGGCGTTCTCAACTTTTTTGGGCATGCCGGTGTGCACGCGCTCCTTGTCTATGACGAGCCCCTCGATGAGCTCGGTTGCGCTGATGCTTCCGCCCGCCTTCTTCTCAATCTGGATGTTGTCCAAGTCGGCTTTTATTTTTCCGTTTTCCTCCTCGGCTATCTGTTTGACTGCTTTGACCGCCATCTTGGCGAGCAGTTCCTT
>CAZJQY010000167.1:0-3530 GCA_964548095.1 uncultured archaeon | reverse complement strand
GCACCTTCCGACCGGCGACCGCGTCAACGCCACCCTCTTTCCCATATCAACCTTCGGCAACACCATCACAATCCGCCGTTTCATGAGGACGCCTTGGACGATAATCCACCTCATGGACCCGAAAGTCAACACCATATCCGTAGACCCAGCCGCCTTCCTGTGGCTCGCCATCGAATACGAGTTCAGCATGCTGATTGCAGGAGGCACCGCATCAGGCAAGACGACCATGCTGAACGCGCTCATGCCGTTCATGCCGCCGAACCAGCGAATCATCACGATGGAGGACACCCGCGAGATAAACCTCCCCAAGTACCTCCACTGGGTGCCGCTCACCATCCGGCCGCCCAACCCCCACGGCGAAGGCGAAATCTCGATGCTCGAGCTTATCCAGAATGCGCTCCGTATGCGCCCGGACCGCGTCATCGTCGGCGAAGTCCGGCGGAAGCGGGAGACTGAGGTACTCTTCGAGGCGATGCACACCGGCCACTCCGTGGTTGGGACATTCCACGCCGAACAGGCCTACGAGGTCATCGACAGAATCACCACTCCGCCCATGGACATCCCCCCGACCGTCTTAAGCTCGCTCGACCTCATCATCGTCCAGTACCGCAACCGCAGAAGCGGCGCCCGACGGACCTTCGAAATCGTCGAACTCACGAAAGGCTCTGACAAGCCCGAGCTGAACACCCTCTTTCGGTGGGATGCCAAGACTGACAAAATCGAGGCAGTATACCCGAGCATCCGCGTGAAAGACGAGCTTGGGTTGTTTGCTGGCATGAACGAGCAGAAGATGGCCGACGACCTCGCGGGCAAGAAGCTGATTCTAGAATGGATGCAGAAGAACAAAATCCGGAGCGTAAACGACGTCGGCCGCATCGTCTCGCAGTACTACATGGACAAGGACAAGGTGCTCGACCTCGTGGCAAAAGGCAAGGCGCCCGTTGCCGTCGAGAAGGCTGAGGGAGATGACTGATGGCCTCCATATTCAAGTCGAAGATTACGCGGGAGACGGCTCGCCCGTTCGAGGAGCCGGCCAAGCGGCTTGTCCTCCTGTTCCCAGACCTTGAGTGGGACCTGAAGCGCGCCGGCTACGCCATCAACACGACGCAGTTTCTCTCAATCGTGATGTACCTCACGCTCATGACGTTCATCGGATGCGTGATTATCATGATACTCCCGCTCGTCATCCTCAAGGGCAGGGAGCAATTTTACATAACCCTCCTCTTCTCAATCTTCCTCTCCTTCGTCATGTTCCTGTATCTTCTCTTCATACCCAAGATGGAGATTTCCAAGCGGGGGCGGCTCATCGACCGCGACCTCGAGTACATGCTCAAGGACATGGAAATCCAGCTCTCCTCCGGCGTCCCCCTATTCGACACGCTCGTGAACGTCGGACGGGGCAAGTACGGCGAATGCTCGATAATCGCCGACCAAATCGTCCAGGAAGTCGAAGCAGGCAAGTCGATTACCGACGTCTTAGACAGCGTCGGCCTGTGGTCGCCGTCAGACTACTTGAGAAACGTCCTCTGGCAGATTGTGAACACGGTACGGTCCGGCTCCGACATAAAACGGGCGCTCTCCGCAATATCGGCGGACCTGCGCGCGGACAAGGAGAACAAAATCAAGGCATACGCCCAGGAGCTGAACATGTGGGGCCTCATCTACATGCTCGGGGCCATCATCCTCCCCTCGATGGGCGTGACGTTGCTCGTCATCCTCTCAAGCTTCATCGGCGGGGGCGTCATCACCGAGACCCTCTTCATCTTCATCCTGTTTGGCCTCATCATATTCCAAGTCGTCTTCATATCGTTTGTGAAGGGTAAGAGGCCGGCGGTGTAGCATGGCAGAACAAAAGAAGAAAACGAGGGTAGTTGTCTTCCTGACCAACCAAGTCAAACTCATAACCTACCAGATAACGCTCATCCTGCGCTGGGTATTCAGCGTCATATTCTGGGGCTTGAACACGATTGTGCTCCTCATCCTCCGTTCGATAACGACGATCATGAACGTGCTGCGCATCTTCGTCCAGTTACTCCCGCGCGTCACGGCGGGCTACGTGTCCCACGAACGGCGGAAGAAGCTGAATCAGATGCTCCTGTACGCGGGAGTAAAAGTCCAGGCTGATGAGGTGATATCTCTGACACTCGTTTACAGCATCCTCCTCGCACTCATCACAAGCCTCGCCTCACTCGCCCTCCGCCTGGGCGTTAGCTCCAGCATGCTCGTAGCGCTGATGACATTTGGGGCAGTGTGGGCGATCATGTTCATGGTCATCAACCTGCTCATCTACCGGAGGACGGAAAGCATCGAGAACATGCTCCCGGACGTCCTCGACATGATTGCGCAGAACATGATCACCGGGATGACCGCCTACAATTCGCTACTGTTCGCCGCACGCCCCGAATTCGGACCCCTCGCCCACGAGATGGAGACGGCCGCGAAGTCGACGCTTACGGGAACGCGGCTCGAGGACGGCCTCTCAGGCATCACCGAGCGCGTCGACTCGGACAAGCTCGAGCGAAGCATAAACCTCATCATCCAGGGGATGCGCTCCGGCGGAGAGCTTCCTTCGGTCCTCCAGGGGGTCGCCCGGGACATGCGCGCCGAACGAAACCTGAAGAAGCAGATGGGCGCGGAGACCGCCGGCTACGCGATGTTCATCCTGTTCAGCATCGTCATCGGCGCACCGCTTCTGCTCGCCATCTCGCTTCAGTTCATAACCGTCTTCACCACACTCTTCGAGGAGACCGGCTTAAACGATCTCGCAGACAAGCAGGAAGCCTTCGCCGCGACCGGCAACATGATGAAAATAAGCAAGCTCGCCATAACCCCCTCATTCTTCCTGAAGTACGCGGTGGGGAGTCTCATGGTAATCGCGTTCTTCGGCTCCTTCATCATCGGCCTCATCAGAACCGGGAAACCCATCTCGGGAATCCAGAACATTCCCGTGCTCGTCATCATCACCCTCAGCCTCTTCTTCCTCTTCAACTATATCCTGAGGGGAATCTTCAGCAACCTCATCGGATTCTAGCCGCACTCCCTGAGGATGACTTCGCCCATCAGCCGAAGCTCCTCGGCAGTGTACTGCCGGTCAAGATGCTGGCGGGTGACGTAGGCGACAAGCGAGTCGGGCGTTAAGACTTCCACGGTCGGCTTCCTGACTTTGAGTTGGACGACGTCACTTGTGAAGCAGACTACGGCGTGAACCCAGATGTGGGGAGCTCCGCCCTTGAAGATGTCGAACTCGTGTTTTAAGAGCAGGTCCTTGAGGGACTTGGCATTTCGTTTCGCCTGGCGACCCGGGTTTCCGACTGGCACGGGATAGGAGAACCCCCCCTTAGAGACCTTGATCCGCCTCCATGAGTCGCCGTCGCACTCGACAACGTCTCCCACGGTCTTGGTCTCAACCACATAGAGCCCGTTAGGGCTGATGATGATGTGGTCTGCGTCACCCCAGTTCGGCGGGATGACTACGTTAGACCTCTTGCGTAATTATTGTATTTCTTTTGGCTTAATCGCTTAATATACTT
>CAZJQY010000166.1:0-3563 GCA_964548095.1 uncultured archaeon | reverse complement strand
AAGGTCTATACCTGAAGCCCATTTCGCTGGCAGATGCGACGCAGCGCAAAGGACGAGCTGGGCGTACGAAGCCGGGTATTTACATAGACTATTGTAATGAGTCGAGTAGGCCTGATTTCCCGGTTGCAGAGATTTTACGGAAGCGGCTTGACCAGACTGTGCTGCGCTTAGCCATCGCTGGGTTCGACATGGAGGCGATGGAGTTTTTCCATCAGCCCACCAAGTCGGATATTCACGACGCTCGCCGGACGCTTGTCGGCCTTGGCTGTATGACTGCAGACGGGCAGGTTACCAAGATTGGGCGGCTGGTCAACCGGTTACCGGTGTCCGTGAAGTACGCGCGGATGCTGGTGGAGGCGGATCGGCTAGGGGTCGTGGACAATGTGCTCACTGTTGCGGCCATTATGGAGGTGGGTGGTATCACCGTTCCTCCTCCTAGCCGCAATCGTCCTGACCGTCCCGATTGGCGTAGGATGGTGCCGGACGAGCATGAGTCCGACGTCATGGGCCAGCTTTCCGTGTGGAAGCAGGCCAAGAATATGGCCAAGGACGAGATGCGTGAGAAGGGTATCTCGCTTCGGAGCTTTTTCCGGGCCAAAGAGATTCGCCAGCATCTCGCATCTGTGGCGAATCGATTCTATCGTTCAGGTTCTTTTGTGGGTTGTCGTGGGAATATTTTAAAAGCAGTCTGTGCTGGTATGGTAGATCACTTATACCATGGGCAGACGGGAAAGTATAAAAACGGCGACGCGATTAGCCGAGAACTTGGCACGGCATCAGTGATAAGGCAAGCCGAATGGATAGTCGGCAAGCCTTTTGATCTTCAAATAAAGACGAGGAGGGGGATGATGACGCTAAATTTAATTGAATTGGCGTCAAAGGTCGATCCGACATGGTTGACTGAAGTTGCCCCTCAGTTGGTCCAATTGGAGGAAGGGATTAATCCCTTTTTTGATGGTGAAAAAGACTCATCTTTTTCTACTACCAAGACTTATTTTAATGGTCAAATAGTTAAAGAAGAGAGAGTTCTGGACGTTGGAAACGAAAAGGCAGCAAATGTTTTTGCTGCCTGGTTGGCTAATCAAGTAATTTCCAATCATGCAGGAAATTACAATAACATTACTGGAAAAAAGTTGATTCCAGTGGTGGAAGCCAACGTGGAAAGGCAAAGGAATGCTCGGGATTTAAATATTCGGGCAGGTTCTGATGTCTTTGATATCATGTCGGAAGCTGAATGGCGCGATTGGCTGTTAGAGCGTCTGAATGGCGCTCGTTGTGCAGCGGAAGTGGTGGACTTTGACAGCCTGCAACTTCCTGAGCTCGACCCCGAGCTCGTGCAGCGGGTTGCTACCGAGAACCCTGACACCGTTGAGATTGAAGGCGTTACGCTGACGATCGAATACGGTAACAATTACGGGAGTGTTTATTGTCGCACTTTCGTTGAGGAAAATTTTGCACGGTCGTGCAAGGTTGAAACAGTGCTGCTTCCGAACGGACGCACTGTGGAGATTTGTTGTTCTGGGTATTCTGCCAAAACCTTCGTGGAATTGGTGGAAAAGCTTGAAAAGTCTCGGGTTGACCGGTGCTGGTCAACGGCTCGTAGCGAACATGAAACCGGCTACACGAGTGATTCTCAAAAGGTCATTCAGTGGCTGGATAATGTTGGCTCGAGTGTCGAGATCACCCGTACGGACAACGGCTGTGGTGATCCTATTTACGGGTTCATCGGCCTCAAGAGGTACAGCGGCTTTTCTTCTGGGTGGCAGATGTTCTTGGCAGACACCAAAGAGAAGGCGGACGAGGAAACTCAGAAGTCTCTTGAAGTGTTTGTTAAGGTGGCGATCAAGAACCAACTCACGATTCCACAAGAGGAGCCGTGGCAGGCCAAAAGTTCCGGTTGGTGGTCTATCACTGACTTGGGCAACGCCCTTAAGAATCGTTGTGAGCTGCTTATTCATGAGCATTCCAAAGGTCTGAACTCGAATAATATCGAGGAAAAGATCGAGGCGCTCAAGGCGGCCATGGAGAAGGCCAAGCTCGAGATCGGCGGTGAGTATGAGAGCACCAAGGCGATTGTCGAGGAAACGAAGACTATTCTTGAAGGGAATATTGATTCTCTTGAGGATAAGGACTTTGTTAACTCGGAGATCGAGGATGCTCGGAAGCTTATCCGAGAGGCTGAGGAAGCTTTGGCCAGCGGATCTTACGCTGATGCCAAAACGAAATGCGAGAATATCGAAGTTGTCTGGCAACGGGCGCAAGACCGGATCGTGCAGCGTCAGTCTCGGGTTAAGAATGGAGAAATATTTATCAATTTTGAGGCATGGCATCGCCGCGGTGGCATGAGTGGAAACGGTGATGGTTGGGTCATTCGACCCGATGGATCTCTTCGCGAACGTGATTCTGATGATGTTCGTCGTCATAAAAGTGATGGCAATTATCGTTGGAACTATGTAAGCGAGGATGAACTGGCACTCAAGTGGTCTTGTGAGACTATGAGAGATATTGCCGGCTCGAGCGAGTTCATCGTGGCGAAGATGCCCGTAGACGGACTTACCGAGGCTCAGCGCGAAGCTGTTCGACGGATCGAACTGGAGAATATCGGCACTACCGAGAATTCTTTTGGACTTGATTCTGATATAGCTGATCGTCAGGCCAAGGTGATAGCCGAAGCCGCGAACGCTTTTCTATCCTGTCCGGCTTGCGGCGAGCGAATCATTATTGACAAGAGTTCGTATCGCTCATTAGCTGGTGAGTATGGAATGCGCCTTTGCCAGGATAATTGCAAGGTCTCTCAATTGGTGAATTATAACAAACCATTTGACCGGACAACGGAAGGTCGTGAGGCGCAGGTCATCTTTTCTAAGAAGATTTCGGATGGCATAATTGAAGCCCTTGTTTATAAAAAGTGGGGTGGATGGAATATTAATCTTCGTTTGTTTCGAGGATGAGGGAGGTGATGGAAAAACAGTCTCTATCCGAGAGACTTAAAATATTCGGTATTATGAGAAGGTTAACACGAACTACTTCTCGTGTTGGTCTTATGTGATTGAAGTAGAAAAACCGTACAGCATATGGGTTACCATATATTAGGTATGGATTAAAGTGTGCTAAGTGGAGGAAAAATGGAAGAAAAAAAGTGGGTGGAGTTGTCCGAATTTGGGAAAGTTGTCCAATTTTTGGGTAACTATAGGTTAGTTTGTGATAATGAGCTCTCAAACATATTGGGGTGGAGTGGAGCCCCAATAGACGATTTGGGGGAGTTGTTTGGCATAAAAGGAATCGTTGAAAATAATGGTCATGAGGCCATTGTTCTTTCGATGTGGCGTAGTTTATCATGTGATAAAGATTACATGTATGCTGTTTCGATTGAGATGTCTGGGCTCCAGGTATCTAGTGTCAAAAATTGGATCAAGAGGCGAGTACCGCAACTTGATCTGTTTGAGACCGTTGGATAATCTTAACCGCCTGCCTATTAAGCGGTATACAAATTAATAAGGGGTTATGAAATCACCGGCCGTTCCATAACTTATTTAAAACCTGAAAGGTATTGAGAGGCCGGG
>CAZJQY010000165.1:0-3568 GCA_964548095.1 uncultured archaeon | reverse complement strand
TCATAAGGCCGGTTTAGGGAATGAGGGTACGGCCAGCACCCCAGCCTAGTCCACCAAGGAGAATATAAGGGTGGATAGGTTAATAAAAGCAGTAAGACCTATGGCTGTTCTCTGTCAAATTTGTTTTTATATGATTGTATGAAATAATCTAACTCAAGGGGTGGTTGAATGGATTCCATAGTAAACGCTGCAATTCAGCACGGCACGCTCGAGAAACGGCTTTATGACGAATTCGCCGAAACCGATCACCTGAAGATTGTGGTCTTGGGGACGGGCGGGGCAGGAAACAACACCATCAACAGGCTGTGTCACATCGGCATTGAAGGCGCCGAGATGATTGCGGTGAACACAGACAAGCAGGATTTGAGCAAGCTCCCCGGAAACATAACCAAAGTCCTCATCGGCGCGAAGCTCATGCGCGGTCTCGGAGCCGGAGGCTTCCCCGAGCTCGGCGAGAAGGCTGCCGAAGCCAGCAACCACGAGCTCGCCGAAGTCTTGGCTAACACGCACTTGCTCTTCTTGTGTGCTGGAATGGGCGGAGGAACCGGCACTGGTTCTGCGCCAGTCATCGCCGAAATTGCGAAGGATGCTGGTGCAATAGTCATCGGCGTCGTCACCTTCCCGTTTGCGCTCGAGCGGGCGCGCCTTGACAAGGCCCGCGAGGGCATCGACAAGCTGCGGCGCATAGCCGACACCGTCATCGTCATCGACAACAACAAGCTCGTCCAGTATGTGCCGAACCTTCCATTGGATAAGGCGTTCAGCGTGGCGGACGAGATTGTCGCGCGCGCCGTCAAGGGCATCACCGAGACCATCAAGGAGCCGAGCCTCATCAACCTAGACTTCGCGGACATCAAGTCCGTCATGGGCGGCGGACGCGTCGCCGTCATCTCAGTCGGAGACGGCGAGGGGCCGGGGAGAGTTGAGGAGGCCGTGAAAAACACTCTAGCGCACCCTCTCCTAGACGTCGACTACAAGGGCGCGCGAGGGGCGCTCATCCACATCACCGGCGGAAACGACATGACGTTGGGCGAGGCAAACGAGGTCGGCGAAATGATTGCGCAAGAGCTTGACCCGCAGGCTGCCATCACGTGGGGTGCGCGGGTTAACCCGAAGCTTGCCGACAAGATAGAGATTATCGCAATCGTCACGGGCGTGAAATCCCCGAACATCCTCGGCGGGGCGCCCAGAAGCTACGACGGACGGGACGAGCCCTCGATGTACTCGCGCGACATCGATAGTTGGGACATAAAGACTGTCTAACCGTTCTCATGGGTTTTCGGGATGGTCACTACGAAGGCGCTGCCGCCTTCAGGCAGAAGCCTCATCTCAACTTTCCCGCGAATTGTTCGCAACATCCCTCGTGTGTCTCGGAGCGCGTCAGCTAGCTGCTTGTTCTCTTCGCCTCTGTAAGCTCCCAAGTTCATTTCGTCGATGGTTTCCTCGGGAAGAGCGCACACGCCGTTGTTTGTTATTCGTATGACTTCGTTTTCTCCCTCACTCGTGAGGAAGAGCCGGACTGTTCTCTCGCCTTCCGGCCTCTGCTGCAATCCGATGGCCGCCTCCATGAGTGTCGCCCCCATGCACATCTGGACTGCGTTAGCAATTATTGTCTCGTCGGTTCGTATCCTGTGTTCTCCGCCGAATGTAGCCTGAATCCTCTCACGCGCTTTTTCTCCGTCGGCTGACTCCTCCCCTATCCTATTCAGGGACACCATCTCCCCTCCACGGGATGCCTCTATGTCAGCGTCCGCATGGAACCTGGTTCTTATGTTCTCCACGAATGGGAGGAACTTCGCGAGGACGCCCTCGACCTGCACTTCCGGGTACTCGACCTTCGCGGGTAGCGTGAAGCTGAATATGGTGCCGACGCCTTCGCCGCTTATGACCTGAATCTGGCCTCCGTGGGCTTCGACAACCCGCTTCGCCGTTGCAAGACCTAAGCCGGCGCCAAGCCCCGTCCCTGCCGCGCCCAGTTGCCTGTCGCGTTCAGCATCCACTTGTACGCCTTCCTCAAATATTGCTTCCTGTTTTTCCGGTGGGATGGTAGGCCCCGGGTTTTTCACGGAAACTTCAACGAAACTCAAACCCTGCCGTCTGGCTGAAATCTCTATGTTCTCCCCTTCAGGCGTGTATTTTACGGCGTTTCCGACAAGGTTTCCGAGCACCTGCATGCTCACTTTCACGGCGTCTGCGAGGATGTTTGGAGTGTCCTCCGGGACGGAAATAGAAAAGGATATGTTCTTATCCCGGGCGTTGCCTGCGGCCGCGTCAACTGCAGGAGAGATGATGTCCGCCTCAAGCCTGCATTCCTCAATGTTTAAGCCGAGCTGGCCGGTACGTATGTCCTGCGCAACCGACTCTATGAGCCTGCCGACCCTGTGGATGCTTTCCGAAGCCTCTCCCAGGCTTGCGGACACCGCGCCGGGCAGTGAAGAACCGTGTTCCTCTCCCATACGGTTCAGGAAGCCGAGAGACGTCTGAATTGGGCCGCGTATGTCATGTATGAGGGAGTGCGTGAACCTGTCCCGCTCAACCATGTCCCCCTCAAGCTTCTCTTGGGCGGACCTAAGCTGCTCGTCCACCCTCGTCCGCCGGATTGCATGTTCCGCCTTCCCAGCCAAGGCCTCTAGGAACTGTGCCTCCTCTCCCGTGATGTCCTCCAGGTTGTAGACTGTTAGAGTCCCTATTCCGCCGATTCGGAAGGAGGCAAGCGACGTAATCCCGCGCTCCGCCACCTTGCTTTCGGCGAGTAGGAGGCCGACCGGGTTCCCCTCAGAGTAGACTCCTGCTGGCTCAATACCCTCCGGGTAGACGCTCTGGCTCAGCATGCCGTTGGGGATGATGACACTTCCCTCTCGCATCGTCTTCTGGGTGAGGGGGCCCAGGGGCCTGAACCGTCTGCCTTCGGCTGACGACTCCATCTCATAGAGTGACTGAATCTGGCGCCTCTCCCAAGGGCCTGCGTGCACGACGCGGACGACGTTATCACCCTCAACGAGTCGTAAGGCGGACCTTAACTTCGGGTTTGATTCCGACTCCATAAGCGACGTCACCGCGTACTGGGCTATTTTACCGAGAACGCTTGACAGTCTGCTGTCGGCTGCTATGTCGTCTTCAATCTCCCGGAGCCGTGCTTCGTAGGTTCTGTCGTCTATCATCACGAGCACACCCGAGACGCCTCTCCCCTGCTCATCGAGTATGGGGTTTATGTCCAAGTTTTGAGTTATTTCACCCCGCCGCCGGGACCTGTGTTTGACGTTGCTCCGGTGCACTGGCGTGCCTTCCAACGCCTGCTGGATGAGCTCGCCTCTTCCTTCAGCTGTTAAGTCTTCGTCCAAGTACTCCTGAGCGGGCTGCCTCCCCCAACTCACGGCTCTGTCGTTTACCTGAACGACCACGCCGTCCCTGTTCAAGGCTATCACGCCCAAATTCTTCGGGTACGTGAGGTTGAGCTGCTCCCTGTCCAAAAACCTCTGCGGTATCTCCGGCGCACCGGGTTCCTGGGGCCGAACCACCTGTCTCGTCATATAGTATACACTGGGGGCGCAGCTTATTTATCCTTTGC
>CAZJQY010000164.1:0-3635 GCA_964548095.1 uncultured archaeon | reverse complement strand
AACGAGCGGGTCACGCAGACTGAGAGAATCATGCTCTCCGCGAGCTCTGCTGGCTCAACAAGTGCGAGCGGGTTCACCGGCCGGTCGAGCTCTGGCACGAGCACGACAACGTATCTCATCTATGGCGTCGTAATCCTCGCGGCAGCCGTCATCGTGCACCGGCTTTACAGGCGCCGCAGGAAGGCGTAAAGAGACCATGCTCGACATCGCGTTTAAAAACGTCGGAAGACACACGGTCAGAACCTTTCTGACTGTGCTCGGCATATCCCTGGGAATCGGCTTAATCCTCGCGCTCGGCTCAATCGGCGCGGGACTGAACAAGCAGATTCAGGAGAGGGTCGGCAACGTCGCCGCAGTCATCGACGTGCGGGCGCAGTCCGAGACCGACGGGATATCAGATGACACCATCGAAGGCATCCGGGACATCCCAGGAGTCGAGACGGTCGTGCCAGTCGGCTCCTACCGCATCACGCGGAGGTTCCGCGGCGGAGACTTCGGCCCGCGAGGCTTCCCGATGATGGGAGACGGAGGCGGCCAAGGCTTCGGGTCGCTCACCTTCACCGGCGTCTCCCCAGACGACCAAGACTACCTCATCGGGGAAGGCATCGTCGCCACCGAAGGGAGAAAGCTCGACAGCTCAGACGAAGGCGTGAACGTCGTCGTATTGGGCTCATCCATAGCCACCCAGCAGAACCTCAACGTCGGCGACGAGATAGAGTACCAGCGGGAGGAAGACAATGTTACGGAATCCTACTACTTCGAGGTCGTCGGAATCCTTGAGGAGACCGGGCAAAGCGACGTAGACGGCTCCGCATACGTCCCATTGGCGACCATGCAGGAGATAGAGGATGACACAACCATAACATCGCTCAAGGTAAGGCTTGCGGAAGTAGGCCTGGTCGAGCAGCTCACCCAAGACATAAACGACAACTTCGAGGACGTACGGGCGATGTCGTTCGTGACCATCGTCCGCCAGATAGAGTCCACCTTAAGCACCGTCCAGATGGCGGTATACGGCATAGGGGCGGTCTCAGTCATCGTCGGGGGGCTGGGGGTCATGAACACGATGATAATGTCAGTCATCGAACGGCGCAGAGAAATCGGCATCATGAAGGCGATTGGTGCCACGACAATCACCATCATGACGCAGGTGCTCGAGGAGTCCGCTGTCATAAGCGTCATCGGAGGTCTCTTCGGCCTCGGCTTAGGCTACTTATCTACACTCGCGATAATGCAGTTCACTACATTCATCCCAGTCCTCACATCACAACTCATAATGATGGGGATGGGCTTCGCGCTCCTTCTGGGAATGGGAGCAGGACTATACCCTGCGTGGAGCGCGTCCCAGCTAGACCCAATCGAGGTGCTCCGGTATGAGTGACGGCGAAATCAGGTGCGAGCGGCTCGTGAAGACATACAACATCGGCCACCCGAACGAGTTCAACGCGCTCAAAGGCATCGACCTCGCAATCGAGGAGGGGGCGTTCGTGAGCATCATAGGGCCTTCAGGCTCCGGGAAATCAACGCTCCTAAACCTCATAAGCTGCTTGGACACCCCCACCCAAGGCGAAGTCTACATCGAGGGGATGCCTATCAGTTCCCTCAACGGCTTCGAGCGTGCTCGTCTGCGGCGGGAGAAGCTCGGCTTCGTCTTCCAGCAGTTCAATCTCATCCGCAGCATGACGTCCTACGAGAACATCGAGCTTCCCATGCGGTTTAAGGGGACTCCCCGAAGCGAGCGGAAGAGGAGAATACAGGAGCTTTTAAGCCTCGTGGAGCTTGAGTCGAAAGGCGGTAACAGGCCTACCGAGCTTTCAGGCGGCGAGCAGCAGAGGGTTGCCATCGCGCGGGCGCTCGTCAACAACCCCAAAATCATCCTCGCGGACGAGCCGACCGGCAACTTGGACACGAAGACGGGCGCAACCATCCTCGAGCTTCTTAAAGGGCTCAACCGGGAGGAGCGCAGGACGCTCGTCATCGTCACGCACGACCCGAGAATCGCCAAAATAGCCAGCCAGCAGGTCAAGCTTCAGGACGGGAAGATAATCCCCAATTGAGCGATAAGCCTGAACTTTCTGGCGCGGTAAGGCTGCGGTGCAGGGGGGGAGAACCTCTTCCCCTCCTGGCGTTGTTTACCCCTAAACTTTACGCGGCTTCTGCTCGGATGCGGGAGTGGTCGAACTCCTCGAAGCATACCCGATGGTAGGGTACCTTGTTCCATTCAATCCGTTCCCCGGATACTTCCCTCTCGCAGAGTGGACATGCGTGTGTGAATGTCATGTTTCATCACCTCCATTATTCGCCGGCTCTTGTTTGCTCCGGCTTTTAGCGTTCCTCGCCGAGCGTGCGCAGGAGCACGCACCAGTAGGCGACTAGGTAGCGGAGGTCTTCTCGGCGGCCTGCTGAGGAAGCGGTGCCTGCTTCAACGAGCTCCCGGATTCTCGCCCGCACGAGCTCTGACTCAGCGGGGTTCCAGTGGGTTGTGGTTGTCATCGCCTGTCACCTCCTTGTCGCATTTAAATATGCGCACACTAAATTATTACTCAAAAAATGAAAAAAATATTCCGATATGAATCAACGACGGTGCCCGAGCTCGAGCAGATAGGGAAACGCAGGCGCCTCCTCTCTTGGACGCAACGCGACCTCGCCGAAAAGACGGGCATCAGCCAGTCGCTGATTGCAAAGATTGAGGCCGGGAATACGAAGGCATCCTACGACAAGATAAAGGCCATCCTCACAGCACTCGACGAGGCGGAAGGCAAAACCCACGGAACCGCAAAAGACATCATGACCCGCTCAAAGGACATCCTAGGCATAAAGGAAACGGAGACCGTCAGGAAGGCGGCTGAAAAGATGAGGAAATACGACCTAGACCAGCTGCCCGTCTACGACGAAACGAAAAAAATCACGGGAAGCATCACCATCCAGGCGATACGAGACAGCATCGCGGAAGGCAACTACGACATCGCCAAAAAGAAGGTGAAAGACCTCATGGGCGACGAATTCCCGCAGATTCCGGAAGACACACCCATCGAGACGGTAAGCCAGCTCCTCAAGCACAATCCGGCAGTGCTCGTCAAAAAGCGAGGCAACATAGTGGGCATCATATCCAACGCCGACATAAGCAAGATACTCTACTGACTGGCCCGCTCCCCCCTCTCCCAGACTTTGATGAACCTTCTGGTAGCGAGCTGATAGAACCCTTCCGAGGGGAAGACGAGCGGGGTCTCGAAGGAGATGGTGTCCGGGTAGTCTGCCGCAATCACCTGCTTGACGTCTACTTTATTGCTCTGGTAGGGGGCTTCGTCAGGCATGAGCAGGAAGTCAAATCCCTGCGGGACTGCGACATTGTCCCTGAAGCCGTCGAGGACGCCGTGCACGAGGTCGCGCGCATTGTAGTTGCTCCGCCGCCGCGGCTGGATGCCGGCAACCACCAGCACCCTCTTCCCGTCCAGCTTCGCAATCAGGGGGTAGACTTCCCCATTGAGGGCTTCCCCCTCACCAACCATCCTGCAGGGCTCAAACATCTGGTCTTTGAGGACGTAAGACTTCCCCTTCAGGCAGTCTTCGCCGACGTAGCCGAAGGCAAGGTCGAGGGTTCGCTTGGACGGGACGATGGCAACCGTCTCATGCCC
>CAZJQY010000163.1:0-3643 GCA_964548095.1 uncultured archaeon | reverse complement strand
CGCAGGAAACCCGGCGAAAGTCATAAAAGACGTCTCGGACATAACCTGCAGGTTCGGCAGGCATGCTGGACCCTACAAGAGAAAATGAAAGTACCGTTCGTGGACCTAAAAAGGCAGTACGCCTCAATCAAGGCCGAAGTAGACTCTGCGATACAACGCGTCCTCGATAACACAAGCTTTATCGGGGGGGAGGAACTTTCCTCCTTCGAGAAGGCGTTCGCAGGCTACTGTAGTGCGCAGCACGCCGTGGGAGTGTCGTCTGGGACTTCGGCTTTGTATCTTGCGCTGATGGCTCATGATGTGGGCAGGGGAGACGAGGTGATTACCGTCCCGAACACGTTCACGGCAACCGCGGAGGCCATCGTCATCGCGGGTGCCAAACCAGTCTTCGTCGACATCGACCCCAAGACGCATACCATCAACCCCGACTCTATTGCGGCTGCCGTTACCAAAAAGACGAAGGCGATACTCCCCGTTCACCTATACGGGCAGCCGGCGAACATGGGACCCATCTTGGACGTTGCCGAAGAAAGAGGTCTCGTCGTCATCGAAGACGCAGCCCAGGCGCATGGGGCGGAGTACCGGGGAAAGCGCATCGGCTCACTGTCGACCACGTGCTTCAGCTTCTACCCCGGGAAAAACTTGGGGGCGTATGGGGATGCAGGCTGCGTCACGACAAACGACCGCGAGATAGCGGAAAAAATAAGGATGCTCCGAGACCACGGGCGGACCAAGAAATACGAGCACAAGGTTGTGGGCTTCAACGAGCGTCTTGACTCCCTGCAGGCTGCGGTGCTATCTGTAAAGTTGAAGCATATTGAGAGTTGGACTGAGGCCCGGCGGAAGAACGCGCGTGAATACGGTAAGCTCCTTGGGAGTGCAGACGTTGAGACCCCGTTTGAGGCAGCGTACGCCCGGCACGTCTACCACCTCTACGTGATTAAGGCAGAAGAGCGGGATGCTCTTCAGGCTCATTTGAAGGCTCGGGATGTGAGCACCGGCATCCACTACCCAATACCCTTGCACCTTCAGCCGGCGTACGCAAACCTGAAGTGCAAGAAGGGGAGTTTCCCGGTCTCAGAAGAGGACGCTGAAAAAATACTCTCCCTGCCCATGTTCCCGGAGCTTTCTTCCGAGGAAATCGGGTTTGTGTGCGAGAGTATTAGGGAATTCAAAGTCTAGTTTCTGCCGACGCCTCGGTAGCGTATCCCCAGAGTCTCGAATCTTTTTTTGTCGAGGATGTTTCGGCCGTCGATGAAGGCTTTGACACCGGAAGCCTTAAGCTTTGTTGCGTCCAGTTTCAGGTACTCCTGGTGGGCTGTTGCGAGGATTACTCCATCAAGCTTTGGGAGGGTTTTCAGTCTGACAGGCTTGCCGTAAGCCTTCAACTCTTTTTCAGAGAACAAGGGGTCGTGTATGAATACGACTGCTCCAGCATCCTTCAGTTTCCGTGCGATTGAAATCGCTGGGGAAAATCGCACTTCCTTCACTCCTCCGCGATACGCCAGCCCCAGTATGAGGACGCGCTTTCCCGAAAGCCCGCCTAACGCTTCCTCGAGGAGTTCCATCGTGTACGCTGGCATGTCGTCGTTTATCTTCCGGGTTTCTCTAGGAAGCGTTAATTCAATGCCTAGGGCTTTCGCTTTCTCGATTAAGAAGTAGGGGTAGACTGGAGTGCAGTGTCCGCCAACGCCTGCGCCAGGATAGAGTATGTGGGAGTGGGGGTTTGTGTTTGCCGCGTTTATCGTCTCGACGGCGTCCAACCCTTTTTTTTGGCAGAAGACGGCGAACTCGTTTGCGAGCGCTATGTTCACGTCGCGGTAAGTCATGTCGAAGAGTTTCGCAGCCTCTGCGGTCTCGCAGTCTCGGACGGGGATTATTTCCGCGTCCAAGACTTTCCTGTAGAATTCGAGAGCCTTCCTCGTTGAAGCGGCGTTTATCCCCCCAACGACTTTAGGAATCTCCTTAAGGTAGCGGAAGACGACGCCTGACGACACCCGCTCCGGGCTGTAGGCGAGGTAAAAGTCTTTCCCGGCGGAAAGCCCATGCGCCTCAAGCATGGGGGCAATCCTTCCTCGCGTGTCTCCTATCGGAAGTGTTGTCTCATATATCACAAGCGTCTTTTTACGCAATCCTTTTGTGACGTCTTTTGTGGCGGCATCTATGTAAGCGTAGTCTATGTTCTTCTTCTCATCCACCACAAGTGGCACAATCACCACCACCACGTCTGACGCGGAGACGGCCTTGCTGGTGTTCGTTGACGCTGAAAGAAGTCTCTTCTTGACGCAGGATGCAACAAGTTCCTGAAGTCTCGGTTCCCCCGTTATATGCGAGGCGCCCTTGTTCACTGAGGCAACGACTTCCGGGTTCACGTCGCAGCCGACGACATGAAAGCCCTTGCTCGCGTACTGGGCTGCCAGCGGAAGGCCGATTTTCCCCAAACCGACGACGCAAATCCTCACAGCGTCATCACCTTATTTTTCGTTGACGACTCGATGAGGCGGTGGGCGAGTTCAAGCGCCTTCAGGGCGTCCCCTCCCGAAACAAGAGGGGTGGCGTTCTCCCCCACGCAACCAACGAAGGAGGCTATTTCCGCCTTAAGGGGCTCAATCTTTCTGACGCGGATGGCTCGGACATCACCGCCGGCGATACCCATCATGATGTCAGAGTAATCGTAAGTCCTAAGTTTCGTGTCAACATTCTCGTAGAAGAAGAGCTCCTGCGTGAGATACTTCACAACGAACATCCCCCTCTCGCCCACAATCGAGAGCGCCCGTATCTTCTGCGGCGTGAGCCAGTTCACTTCAAGCGTCCCGACGATGTTGTTCTCGAATTTGAGGACGGCGTTCAGCAGGTCCTCATGGCTTGTGTTAATATGCTTCTCCGTTTCCGCGTAAAGCCTCACGACCTCCGAGCCGGTGAGATACCGCATGACATCAAGGTCGTGGGTCGCAAGGTCGATGACCACCCCAACGTCGCGCACCCGCGCCGGAAACGGCCCAACCCGCTGCGTGCTAATCTTGAATACCCGCCCAAGCTCGCCCCCGTCAAGCCTTCTTTTAAGCTCCACCACCGCGGGGTTAAACCGTTCGACATGTCCGACCGAAAGTCTAACCTCATGCTTTTTTGCAGCAGAGATGATGTGTCTTGCGTTTTCAAGGCTGTCTGCGATGGGCTTCTCAACCAAGACGTTCACGCCAGATTTAATGCACGCGAGCGCAACTTCCGTGTGAGCGTTCGTGGGCACGACAACCGACGCGATGTCGAGGTCCTCCTCGGCGAGCATCCTGCCAACGTCCGTATAATACGGGCACTTATGCATGCCCGAGACCTTCTTTGCAGCATCCTCGTCTATGTCGCAGACGGCGGCAAGCTCAACTCCGTCGAGCTCGGAGTACACTCTCGCATGGTTTTTCCCCATGGCGCCTACGCCGATTACTGCAGCAGAACGTTTTTTCATGGTATGCTTCGTATGGATGCCGCGATGTGCTTGAAGTCATGCTCCGTGAGTGCGGGATGTATCGGAAGCGAGAGCACTCTTTTCGCGCACTCCTCAGTCGTCGGGAGGGATGTGCGGTAGCCTAACTTCCTGTAGAACTTTTGCTTGTGGATGGGAATCGGGTAATAGACTTCGGCGCCGACC